>JADLEZ010000126.1 GCA_020845855.1 Burkholderiales bacterium | reverse complement strand
TGGGACATCTTCGAGTCGCAGCCGAAGGCGTATCGCGATTCGGTGCTGCCGCCCGCGGTCACCGCCCGGGTGGCAATCGAGCAGGCGTCGACCTTCGGCTGGGAGCGCTACGTCGGCGGCGCCGGCAGGATGATCGGCATGCAGACCTTCGGTGCGTCGGCGCCGTACAAGGCGCTCAACCAGGAGTTCGGCTTCACGCCCGACAGGGTCGTGGCCGCGGTGAAGGAAGTCCTCGGCAAGACGTGAACCGCGCGCTGCTTGCGGCGGGCGTCCTCGCCGCCGCGAGCGTTCTCGCCGCCGAGCCGCCGACGCAAGTCGCCGTCGAGCCCTTCTTCAAGCACGCGGACTACGGAGCGTTCAAGCTCTCGCCGTCGGGTAAGCACGTTGCCGGCATCGTTCCCGTCGGCGGCCGCGGCGCGCTCGTCGCGGTGGAGCTCGCCACGCGCAAGCCCGGAGCGCCGGCGATCGTGCGCGAAGGCGACGTCGCGTGGTTCGAGTGGGTTACCGACGACCGCCTCGTTTTCACGATCATCGATCGGCAGTTCGGCGGCGGCGCGCAGCGCGGCACGGGCCTGTACGCCGTCAAGCGCGACGGGGCCGAGTTCCAGATTCTCGTCCGCCCGACCGGCAGCACGCTGCGCAACATCCAATTCCTGGCGGCGCTGCACGACGGCTCGGGTGACTTCCACATCGCGGCGACCGACGCCAACCCGCGCTTTCGCGATGTCTATCGTGTCAGTACGGAGACCGGCCGGCGGTCGCTGGCCTCGCTCGGCAAGCCGGGCGACGTCGTGCGCTGGCTCGCCGACCGCAAGGGCATCGTCCGGATCGCGGTCGCTTCCGAGGCGAACGGCCGCATGCGGACTTACTGGCGCGCGAGCGAGGCCCAACCGTGGCAAGTGTTGGAGGACTACGCGCCGAACGAGCCTCACCACTACGTGCACGGCGGGCCGTGGGTGCGCGGCGCCACGTGGGCATGGCACGACGTTGCCGCCTATCTCGCGAAACTGGGCTATGCGGTGCTGGAGCCGGAGTTTCGCGGCAGCCTCGGGTGGGGGTGGAAGCACTACCGCGCGAGCTTCAAGCAGTGGGGGCGCGCGATGCAGGACGATCTCGACGACGGCATGGACTGGCTGGTGCGGCAGGGCACCGCGGACCCGAAGCGCGCGTGCGTCATGGGTGGCTCCTATGGCGGCTACGCGGTCATGATGGGCCTCGCGCGCAACCCGCAGCGGTGGCGTTGCGGCGTCAACTTCATCGGAGTCACCGACATCAACCTCATGTACGACGTGACGTGGTCGGACAACTCCGACTCCTTCTTCATGCGCTTTGCGGCCAAGGAGATGATCGGCGACCAGCTTGGCGACGCGGCGCAGCTCGCCGAAACCTCGCCGCTTGTGCAGGCGGCGAAGATCAAGGCTCCGGTGCTGATGGCGTACGGCGCCAACGACCGTCGCGTGCCGCCGGTGCACGGCCAGAAGATGAGGGACGAGCTGACCGCGCGCGGGGTTCCGGTGGCGTGGGTCGTCTACGCCGACGAAGGCCACGGCTTCCTGCTCCAGGAGAACCGCTTCGACTTCTACAAGAGAGTGGCGGTGTTTCTGGAGCGCAGCTTGAAGAGCGAGTGAATCGCCACGGTGATATCTAAAAATGGTTGCATTGATACCATACTGTGATATCATGCACCCGTGAACAGGGCCCATCGCAAGACGCTGGCAGCGATCTTCGCCAGACCGACGACGGCAAGCCTTCGGTTCAGCGACATTGAGGCCGCGCTGATCGCACTGGGTGGGGAGATGGACGAAGGCGCAGGCTCCCGCATTACGGTCACGTTGCGCGGCGTGCGCATCCACCTGCACCGCCCTCATCCAGGCAAGGAAGCCAAGCGCTATCAAGTCGAGGACGTGCGCGCCTTCCTCGACCGGCTGGAGATTCGACCATGAGCACCATGACCTACAAGGGCTACACCGCACGCGTGGACTACGACAGTCGCGACAGCATTTTCGTCGGACATGTCCTCGGCGTGCGCGACTCGATCAGCTTCCACGGTGAGACCGTGAGGGAGCTGCGCACCGACTTTCACAATGCCATCGATCAGTACCTGGCCGTCTACGCGAAGCGTGGCGAACGCCCCGACAAGCCCTACTCCGGCAAGCTGATGCTGCGCGTGGCGCCGGAGCTTCATGCCGCTGCGGCCGTCGCGGCCGAATCCGCCGGCCAAAGCCTCAACCAATGGGCGGCACGGGCTCTGGCCGCATTCGCCGATCATGCGGCGGTGGCCGCGAAGAGAGTCGCACCGGGCAAGCGCACGACGACCCGGGGGACGGGTTGATTTCCGAGCGGCGCGACGGGTAGGCCGGCCTCGCTGCAAGCGACCGGTACGGGTTGCCCCCGGTAAACCAAGGTCTAGTCGCCGCGGTTCGTCCACGCTGGCACCATCGTTCACAAAACCCCGGGAGTTACGATAATGAACAGACGCTGTCGTCTTGCGACGCGCGCGGCATGCGCGGTCGCCATTTCATGGACCGGATCCGCCCTCGCGCAGGCGCCGGCGATCTCCGAATGCCACGCGGTATCCGACGCATCCGCCCGCCTTGCGTGCTACGACCGGGT
>JADLEZ010000125.1 GCA_020845855.1 Burkholderiales bacterium | reverse complement strand
TCGAAGCCAGCCGATAAGCCGGGTTCTGTTACGGCGCACGGCGCGCGTGCGCTATGACCGCCATTCCTCTGGGCGCCGCGTTGCCGCTGCGCTCTAGCCACCTACCCGCGGACTGGGCGAGCCGCCTCGAAAGCGTCCGCTTACTTGGTGTTGCTCCGGATGGAGGTTGCCGCGTTTCACCCGCCCCCGCGCAAAGCGGGAGCGACTCGTCTCTGTGGCCCTGTTCCTCGCCTTCGTCGCCGCGAGCGGCGACTTATAACGGCCGGGCGTTACCCGGCATCCTGCTCTATGGAGCCCGGACTTTCCTCTGTTCGCTTAGCGCGGACAGCGACGGTCTGGCTGGCTTCGAGCCGCTATTTTACTGGAAGCCGCCGGAAGACGCGACTCGCCAGCCGATCGTCTCGCCCGCGCGCAGCGGCACCAACACATCGGCGCCGAAGGCGTAATGCTCGGGCACGCGCCACGTCTCGCGCACCAGCGTCACGGTATCGCCGTTGCGCGGCAGGCCGTAGAAGTCGGCGCCGAAGTGACTGGCGAAGCCTTCGAGCTTGGCGAGTGCGCCGGCCGCGTCGAACACCTCGGCGTAGAGTTCGAGCGCCGCGTGCGCGGAGTAGCAGCCCGCGCATCCGCACGCGTGCTCCTTCGACGTCCGCCCGTGCGGCGCGGAGTCGGTACCGAGGAAGAAGCGCGGATCGCCGGAGACGGCGGCGGCCACCAGCGCCTCGCGGTGCGTCTCGCGCTTGAGCACGGGCAGGCAGTAGTGATGCGGCCGCAAGCCGCCGGCGAAGAGCACGTTGCGCGACCACAAAAGATGCTGGGGTGTGAGCGTGGCCGCGATACCTTGCCGCGCCGCGCGCACGAACGCCACGGCCTCGCGCGTCGTCGCATGCTCCAGCACCACGCGCAGGCCCGGGAAGTCCCGCACGATGCGCGCGAGCGAGGTGTCGACGAACGCCCGCTCGCGGTCGAACACGTCCACCGCGGGATCGGTCGCTTCGCCGTGCACGCACAGCACCACGCCGTGCGCTTCCATTGCTGCCAGCGCGGGGTAGACCCGGTCGAGCGCGGTGACGCCGGCGTCGGAATGGGTGGTGGCGCCGGCCGGGTAGTACTTGATCGCCGGCACGAAGCCGCTCGCCTTGGCAGCGGCGACCTCCGCGGGCGTCGTGTCGTCGGTGAGGTACAGCGTCATGAGCGGCGTGAAGCGCGCTCCCGCCGGCAGCGCGGCCAGGATGCGCGACCGGTACGCCTGCGCCGCCGCAACCGTGGTGACCGGCGGCTTGAGATTTGGCATGACGATTGCACGCCCGAACGTGCGCGCGGTGTGGCTGGCCACCGCCGCAAGGGCGTCGCCGTCGCGCAGGTGAACGTGCCAGTCGTCGGGCCGGCGCAGGGTCACGGAATCAGACATCGGGCAGGGATTATAGGGGCCCCCCGCGGCCGCGGCGCCAGCGCGGGTCTCGCCGGGCAAACCATGGCGCTGTCGAGCCTCTTCAGGCTATAATTGCCAATTTCCCGCCGGGGGCTTGGTGTTTACTGGAAATCTGTCAGGAAACCCATAAAAGCGAGCATTTCCCGAGGTCGAGACGACAATGGCCGCCAAAACCGCATCCGCCGTCAAGAAGGTCCGCGAGCTCACGCTGGAGGAGATCCTCAAGGCGCCCGAGAAGGACTACATGAACGAGGCGCAGCTCGCCTTCTTCAAGAAGAAGCTCGTCGAGTTGCGCGACCAGCTCCTGCAGAACGCGGACGACACCGGCGAGCACCTGCGCGAGAACGAGATCACCACCGATCCTTCCGACCGCGCGACGCTGGAAGAGGAGTACACCCTCGAGCTTCGAACGCGCGACCGCGAGCGCAAGCTCCTGAAGAAGGTCGAGAAGTCGCTGCGCATGATCGACGACGGCTCGTACGGCTGGTGCGAGGAGACGGGCGAGCCGATCGGCGTGCCGCGGCTCATCGCGCGTCCCACCGCCACGCTGTCGCTGGAAGCGCAGGAGCGACGCGAGCGCGTGCAGAAACTCTACGGCGACTAGCAGCGACGTCCCCAAGTTGCGTGTCCGCGGTCGCGTTCGCGACCGGCTGCGCAATTTGGGGCCGGTGATGTCACCGGGAAAAGCTTCGGGCGGCCGTGCGCTTTTCCCGCGGTAACGGCACCTGCGGGCCGATCACAGCGCGCTGCGCGCGCCGTTCAGTAGCCCGAGCATGCGCGCTGACAGCCTCCGGCGCGCTTTCTTCCCGAGCGCAGGGCGCCGTAGGTAAGAGACGCCCTGCCTGCCCAGGCGGGTACAATCAACGGCTCCCCCATCGAATCTCACCAGGAGAACCTCCGCATGTTCACCCTGCCGCCGCTGCCCTGGGCCGACAACGCACTCGAGCCCGTCATCTCCGCGAACACGATCTCGTTCCACCACGGCAAGCACCACAAGACGTACGTCGATAACCTCAACAATCTCGTCAAGGGCACCGACTACGAGAACGCGTCCCTCGAGAAGATCATCAACGAGACCGCCGGCAAAGCGGACAAGGCGGCGGTCTTCAACAACGCGGCGCAGGTGTGGAACCACACGTTCTACTGGAACAGCCTCAAGGGCAACGGCGGCGGCAAGCCGTCGGGCAGGCTCGCGCAGATGATCGACGCCGCCTTCGGCGGCTACGACAACTTCAAGAAGGAGCTGTCGGCCACGTCCGTGTCCCAGTTCGGCTCGGGATGGGGCTGGCTGGTAGCCGACGGCGGGGCGCTCAAGATCGTCAAGACGCCCAACGCCGAAGTGCCGTTCACCAAGGGCCAGAAGCCCCTGCTGACCATCGACGTCTGGGAGCACGCCTACTACCTCGACCACCAGAACAAGCGGGCCGCGTACGTCGATGCTGTTATCGACAAGCTGCTGAACTGGGACTTCGCCGCGCAGAACCTGGGGTGATCCCGTTGCCGCCGCGCCTTGCTGCGCGCGGGGGCAAGGGACGATAATCGGCGCATGGCGCTGTTCCAGACACCGCCGGCGAAGAAGCCCGACGCGCCGCCGCGCACGCCGGTGTCGGCGCGCGACGTCGCGGCTCAGGCCGACGCCCGGCGCGGCGCGGCGGCGCGACCGCGCGCCGAACCGGTCGCCGATTTCTCGATGACCGGCGCGAGCCTGATCGAGTGGTCCCCGGTGCGCACCTCGGCGATCGAGGTCGGGCAGGTGAGCCCCGGGATGTGCACGGTGCTCGAGAACGCGGCGCTGCTTTACGCGAGCGGCCAGACGCAGCCGGCGCGCGCGCTGCTCGAGCAGGGCATCGTCAGCGACCATGACGCCAAGAACTCGCCGCTCGCGTGGCTCGCCCTGTTCGACCTGCACCAGCGCGTGAGCGACCGCGCGGCGTTCGACCAGCTCGCCCTAACTTACGTCGTGCAGTTCGAGCGCTCGCCGCCCCCGTGGGAGGGCGACGACAAGCCCGCGGCCGTGTCGCCGCCCAAGCTTTCCGGCGGCGGCTACACGCTGATCACCGGCAAGCTCACCGCGGCCACCGCACCGCAGATCGAGGCCTTCCGCAAGAACATCGCGAAGGCCGCAGGCCCGATGCGCCTGGACCTCGCCCAGGTGGCGGGGTTCGACGATGCCGGCGCGCGCCTGCTGTCCGATGCGCTCGCCGAGGCGCGCAAGCGGCGCGTGAGCCTTGCGCTGCAAAAGCCGGACAAGATGCGCGCTGCGCTCGACATCCTCGTCCGCCGCGGCCGCGAGGCGGGCGAGGGGACATGGCTCCTATCCCTCGAGCTCCTGCAGTTCGACGGCAAGCAGGATGCATTCGAGGAGCGGGCGATCGAGTACGCCGTCGCGTTCGAGCAATCGCCGCCATCGTGGGAGCCGCCGCCGCCCGCGGCCGGCGTGGCGTCGTCACCGGCCGAGGAGGCTGCCGCCGACGAGACCTCCGGTTCCGCCGATGCGGTCGAGTGGACCGGCGTAATGAGCGGGCCGTCGCCTTCCGCGATGGCGGCAATCGCCGAGCACGCGCACGCGCACCCGGTGATCGTGATCGACATGACCGGCGTTGCGCGCGTCGACTTCGTCTGCGCCGGCGCGTTGCTCAACACGATCAACCGCGTCGAGTCGCAGCGCAAGGCAGTGCAGATCGCCGGCGCCTCGCCGATCATCCGCGCGCTGTTGCTGTTGATCGGCATCTCGCCGCGCCACTTCCTCAAGAAAGCGCAGTAAGCCTGCTACGCCCCGGTGCGGGCGGTCATCGATGGAAATCTTTCACGGCACAACCATTCTCTGCGTGCGCCGCGACGGCGTGGTGGCGCTGGGCGGCGACGGGCAGGTCACGCTCGGCAACGTGGTCGTCAAGGCGACCGCGCGCAAGGTCCGGCGCCTGCACCACGACCAGGTGCTCGCAGGATTCGCCGGCGCGACGGCCGATGCCTTCACGCTGTTCGAGCGCTTCGAGGCGAAGCTCGACAAGCACCAGGGGCATCTCGTGCGCTCCGCGGTGGAGCTTGCCAAGGACTGGCGCTCGGATCGCATCCTGCGCCGGCTGGAGGCGATGCTCGCAGTGGCCGACGGTCAGGCGTCGCTCGTGATCACCGGCAACGGCGACGTGCTCGAGCCGGAGCTCGGCATCGTCGCCATCGGCTCCGGCGGCGCGTTCGCGCAGGCGGCCGCGCGGGCGCTCCTGGCGCACTCCACGCTTCGAGCACCCGAGATCGTCAAGGAGGCGCTGACCATCGCCGGCGATCTTTGCATCTACACCAACCAGCATCACGCGATCGAGGTGCTGGGCGAGTGAGCGCAGGGAGCCGAGAAGTGAGGAACGCGGCCCAGTTCGATGTCGTGGTCGCCGGCGCGGGATTGCCCGGACTAGCGCTCGCCATCGCCGCCGCGCGGTCGGGCCTTGCGGTGGCGCTGGCCGATGCGGCGCCCATTTGCGCGCCCGAGTACGACCCGGCCACGTACGACTTGCGGGTGTACGCCACGAGCCCGGGCAGCGCCGGCTTTCTGCGGGCGATCGGCGCATGGCAAGCACTGCCCCGCGAGCGGGTGACCGCGATCGAGGCCATGCATATCGAGGGCGACGCCGGTGCTGCGCTCGACTTCTCGGCGTACGACTTGGGCGAGCGGGCGCTGGCCTGGATCGTCGAGGAGCGGGCGCTGCGCGCTGCGCTGGTCGAATGCGCGCATTCGGCGGGTGTGGCGGCCTTCGGCGGGTCGCCGTTCGTCGGCTTGTCCTTTTCCGCAACGGCCGCGGAGCTGACGCTGGGGGGCAGCGAAGCTGCGGCAGCCGCGAGCGTGGGGGTCGTCCTCTCCGCACGGCTCCTAGTCGGCGCCGACGGCCTGCGCTCGTGGGTTCGGCGCGCAGCCGGCATAACCCCCGAGCCGCGCGCCTACGGCCAGACCGGGGTGGTGGCCAACTTCGCCTGCGAGCGCGCCCATCACGGGGTGGCGCGGCAGTGGTTCCGCGCCGACGGCAGCGTGCTCGCCTGGCTGCCGCTGCCCGGGCGCAGGATCTCCATCGTCTGGTCCGCGCCCGACGGCCTCGCAGCCGACCTCATGGCGCTTGCCCCGGACGCCTTCGCCCTGCGGGTTGCCGAGGCCGGCGGGCACGCCCTGGGCGCCCTGACCCCGATCTCCGGCTGCGCCGGGTTTCCGCTCGCCCTACTGCGCCTGCCGAGCACCGTCGCGCATCGTCTGGCGCTGGTTGGCGACGCTGCCCACGGCGTGCATCCGCTCGCGGGCCAGGGTGTGAACCTGGGTTTCGGCGACGCCCTGGTGCTGGCGCAGGTGCTGGCCGAGCGCGGGCCGGTGGCCGACCCCGGCGCGCCGGTGTTGCTCGAGCGCTACGCGCGGCGCCGGGCCGAGCCGGTGCTCGCCATGCAGGGGGTCACCGACGGCTTGGCGCGGCTGTTCGGGGCCCGCCAGCCGTGGCTTGCGGCCGTCCGCAACGCGGGACTCGCGGCCGTTGATCGGATGCCCTTCCTCAAGCGCGCCTTGGCGCAACCCGCGCTGCGCTAGACTGTCCAATCCGCCTTTGCGTAACTACCGCTCGGAGACTGTCCATGACTTCCTTGCTCGCGGCCGTCGCGGCCGCCGCAGTTCTCGCCCTGTCCGGCGCCGCGTCGGCGCAGCCTGCCGCGCCGAAGGGCGCCGCCGTCAAGTCCGACAGCGAAATAGCCGCGGTCCGCAAGGCCCTGGAGCAAAAGTTCCCCGGGGCCGAGCTGGGCAGCGTGACCAAGACGCCGTACTTCGGCCTGTACGAGGTCCAGCTCGACAACCGCCTCGTGTATACCGACGCCAAGGCCCGCTACCTCCTGGTCGGGGCGGTGTACGACACCGAGACCAAGATCAACCTGACCGACGAGCGGCAGCGCAAGCTGAACCGCGTCGACACCGCCTTGCTGCCGCTCGACTGGGCGATCAAGAAGGTGAAGGGCACCGGCGAGCGCGTGATGTACGTGTTCTCCGACGCCGACTGCCCGTTCTGCGCGAAGCTCGAGCAGGAGCTCAAGGGTGTCGACAACGTGACGATCTACACGTTCCTGTTTCCCATCGACAGCCTGCATCCGGACGCCGCGCGCAAGTCGCGCATGATCTGGTGCGCGGAGGATCGCGCGCAGGCCTGGGAAGCCTACTACGATACCGGCGCGCTGCCGAACAATAGCGGCGACTGCGACAACCCGGTCAGCAAGACCCAGGAGCTGGGGGCCAAGTACCGCGTCAATGCCACGCCTACCCTCCTGTTCGCCGACGGCTCGGTGGTGCCGGGCGCGCTGCCGGCGCAGCGCATCGAGACCGAGCTCCGGAACGCGGAGGCCGAGGCGAAGAAGCTCGCCGCGGCGAAGAAGTGACCGTACCGCGAAACGAAACCCCAGAATCTTCTGATCAAGCGAATGCGCGCCGCGAAGGCTTTCGGTCGGCAGGCGCGCGTTACTGAACGGCGCGCGATAGCGCGCTATGATCGACGCGCTTCGTTGGTTTTGCCGCGCGGAAAGCGCCCGGCCGCCCGAAGCTTTCCGCGCAAACACTACCGGGCGGAAATTGCGCCGCCGGCGGCGAAGCCGCTGCGGGTGACGCAATTTCCGCACGAGGACTAGAAGATGGCGATCATCGATTTCCTCAAGAAGCAGTTCATCGACATCATCGAGTGGACGGACGACTCGCGCGACACGCTGTCGTACCGCTTCCCCGACGAGGACAAGGAGATCAAGAACGGCGCGCAGCTCATCGTGCGCGAGTCGCAGGCGGCGCAGTTCGTCTACCTGGGCGAGTTCGGCGACTCGTTCGGCCCGGGCAAGCACGCGTTGACCACCGACAACATTCCGATTCTCACCAATCTCAAGAGCTGGAAGTACGCCTTCGAGAGCCCGTTCAAGGCCGACGTCTACTACGTCGTCACCCGGGTGTTCACCGGCAACAAGTGGGGCACGGCCAACCCGGTGATGATGCGCGACAACGATTTCGGCATCGTGCGCCTGCGCGCGTACGGCACCTTCGACTTCCGCGTCGTGGACGTGAAGAAGTTCCTGAAAGAGGTCGCGGGCACCGACAATCACTTCCGGCTCGACGAGTTCAACGACACCATGCGCTCGCGCATCGTGAGCGTGTTCAGCGACGCGCTCGCCTCGGCGAAGATCCCGGCGCTCGACGTGGCGTCGCGCTACGGCGAGCTCGGCGAGGCGCTGCTGCCGCTCATCAATCCGGCGATCGGCGAGAAGTACGGCCTTGCGATGACCACGTTCATCGTCGAGAACGTGTCGGTGCCGCCGGAAGTCGAGCAGGCGATCGACAAGCGCTCGAGCATGGCCGCGGTCGGGAACTTGAACGACTACGTGAAGTACCAGATGGGGCAGGGCATGGCCCAGGGCGGCGGCGGCATGGGCGGCGCGGGCGCGGAGCTCGCGATGGGCATGGCGATGGCGCAGCAGATGATGAACCAGCCCGGCGGCATCATGGCGCAAGCCAACCCGGGCATCCAGGCGCCGGCCCCCGCGGCGGCTGCGGCTCCCGAGCTTTTGACGCCGGCGCAAGTCGCGCAGATGTTGAACGTGGCCGAGGCGGACGTCATGGCGAGCCTCGACGCCGGCGATCTCAAGGGGCGCCGCATCGGCACGCAATGGCGGATCACGCGGTCGGCGGTCGACAACTTCCTGAAAGGTTGAGCATGAAAGGAATGGACCGCGGCCGGCGCCTCGCGCTGGCCGCGCTGGCCGCGCTCGCGTTGGCGCCGCAGCCGCCGGCATCGGCGCAGGACCCTCGGACTTCCGAGGCGCAAGGCGTGGCGCACGACTGGCTCGCGCTCGCTGACGCCGGCGATGCCGGGGGCACCTACAAGACCGCCGGAAAGCGGTTCAAGGACGCGATGCCCGCCGACCAGTGGGTGCTGACGATGAAGCGCGCCCGCGAGGCCTTCGGCGCGACGCTCCAGCGTGCGATCGTGCGCGTCGAGCACCCGCAGCCCGGCGGTGACGTGCCACCCGGCGAGTTCGTGGTGATCCGGTATCGCACCGAGTTCGGGAAACGACCGCAGGGCAACGAGACGGTCACGCTCGAGCGCGAGGCCGACGGCAAATGGCGCGTGGTCGGCTATCTCATGGGTTGAGATGAGACACGCGCAGTGCCGCGGCCTGCTGAAGCCCGTCCCACGATGAGCGAAACCGCCGCGATCCCCAAGTTCGCGTGCCCCGCGTGCGGCGGCGAGGCCGTGTGGAATCCGGCCAAGCAGAAGCTCGTCTGCCCGTTTTGCGGCACCGAGTCGCCCGCGAAGCTCGACGAGGCGACCGGCGGCATCGTCGAGCACGATCTCGTCGCCGCGCTGCGCGGTATTGCCGACGAAGCCCGCGGCTGGAAGGCCGACAAGCGTCAAGTCAAGTGCAGCAGCTGCAACGCGATCTCGGTGTTCGATCCCGCGCGCCAGGCGCAGAACTGCGAGTTCTGCGGATCCGCGCAGCTCGTACCCTACGAAGAGGTCAAGCCGGCGTTTCGTCCCGAGAGCGTGCTGCCGTTCGTGGTGAGCGAGCCCGCGGCGCGCGACCGCATCCGACAGTGGTACGGGAAGCTGTGGCTCGCGCCGAATGCGCTCAAGCGGCGCGCGCTCACCGACAAAGTGAACGGCGTCTACCTCCCCTACTGGACCTTCGACGCGCAGGCGGATGCGCAGTGGACGGCGGACGCGGGGCACTACTACTACACGACCGAGACCTACACCGAGGGCGGCCAGACGCGCACGCGCCAGGTGCGCCATGTGCGCTGGGAGCCGGCGGCCGGACGCCTCTCGCACTTTTTCGACGACGACCTCGTGTGCGCGTCGGTCGGCGTGCGCCCGGCTCTTTTGCGCGGCATCGAGCCGTTCCCGACCCGGGAGCTCGAGGCGTACGACCCGGGCTACGTCGCGGGCTGGGTGGTCGAGCGCTACCAGATCGACCTCGTCGGCGCCGCGCAGCGGGCGCGCGCCGCGATGGACGGGAAAGTCGCGCAGATGTGCGCGCAGCAGGTCCCCGGCGACACCTATCGCAACCTCGCAGTGCGCACGACCTATTCGCGCCAGACCTTCAAGCACATCCTGGCGCCGGTCTGGCTGATGAGCTATACGTACGGCAGACGCGCGTTCCAATGCGTGCAAAACGGCGTCACCGGCGCGATCGATGGCGAATACCCGAAGAGCCCGTGGAAGATCGCGCTGATCGTGCTGGCGCTGTTCATCGTCGTGGTGATCGTGCTCTCGGCGAGCGGTAAGTAGGCAGACCCTACGTCCCGATCGCGTCGAATCAGCGAGGTGCGCGAAGCGGATCCCTCGTCGCCTTCGCTTCTCGGGACGACACCGTGGAATTTTCGACGAGCTGCTGGCCGCCCTGCCGTACAATGCCCCGGTGAATGCCCGCGTCGCCGGTGTCGCGCTCGCCCTGGTGGGCGTGGCGGCCGCATGGTTCGTCGAATACATGACGCCGCGCGCCGCGGGCTTCGAGCCGTCGTTCGGCGTGTTCGCCTACAACGCGGGCCCGTTCGTGCTGCTTGGCGTGCTCGCGCTGTTCTCGCCGTACAGCCGTGCGCTGTGCGCCGCCGCGGTCGCGATGTTGGCGCTCGAGGCCTTCGCCTACTACACGGTGTTCGTGCAGACTCCGGCGCCGGAGGCGTTGCTGGTCTACCTCTACAAGCCGTTCATCGGACTCGCGATCGTCGCCACCGCGATGCTCGCGGGCTTCCTCGTCAGCCGCGCCCCCTGGCGGCAAGCGTAGCCACTGCCTCCGGCAGTTCCGCCGGCGCGGCCACGCGCGCGTCGGCGCCGGCAAGCTCCTCTGCCGTGCCGTAGCCCCAGAGGACGCCGATCGAGCGCGCCCCGTTCATGCGCGCGGCGCGCACGTCGTGTGACCGGTCGCCGATCATGAGGGCGTCGCCGGGATCGAAGCCTTCACGGGCCGCTGCGTGCGCCAGCAGCTTCGCCTTGTCGTCGAGCGCGTTGCCCAAGTCGGCGCCGTACACCTGCGCGATCGGCGGAGAAAGTCCGAACAGCGTCACGATGCGGCGGGCGTAGACTTCGGGCTTGGATGTGCACAGCACCATGCGCCGGCCGGTCGCCGCGAGCTGGTCGAGCATTTGCGGCACACCGTCATACACGACGTTCTCCCGCCAGCCTACGTCGCCATAGCGCTCGCGATAGAGCGCGAGCGCGGCCTCGACTGCCGCCGGATCGCCGTCGTCGAGGAGCCACGCGAACGACTCGCGGATGGGCGGTCCGATGCAGCGGCGCAACACGTCTTCGCCCGGGACCGGCGCCCCGAGGCGGGTGAGGGCATACGCGATCGAGCGCGTAATGCCGGGACAGTTATCCGTCAGCGTGCCGTCGAGGTCGAGCAGGAGTGTGCTCATTTACCGGCTCGCAGCACGCGCAGGTTGAAGTCGAGCATCGCGCCTTGCCTTCCCGCGTCCCAGCGCAGGCAATGGCGGTGCGCGAACGCGACGGGGTGGATGCCCGATCCGGCGGTCGCCTCGTCGCGGCTCACCGGGGCAACGTGCGCGAGCCCGTCGCGGTAGTAGATCTCGAAATGCACCGGCAAGGTCGACTCGAAGCGGTAGTCGATGCGGTCGCCCGCCACGAGCGACGCGCATTCCTCGTGGAACTCGTACGGCGCGACGGGCACGCCGTGCAGCGCGCGCGGCTCGCCGGCGGTGAACGTGTCGGTCGCGCAAGCGGTCACTGCGAACGCAACGAGCGCGGCGCGCCGCCGGCTCACCGATGCTTCCGTCGCAGGGCGCGCCAGTCCTCGGCCAGCATCGCGAAGCGCACGTGGTCGCGCCAGCGCCCGCCGATCTTGACGTAGCGGCGCGAGAAGCCTTCGCGCGCGAGCCCGATGCGGCGTGCGAGCCGTAGCGAGCGCACATTGGTCGGCTGGATGTTCACTTCGACCCGATGCAGTCTGAGCGTGCGGAACGCGACGTCGAGCACGAGCGCCATGCCCTCCGTCATGTAGCCGCGCCGGGCGTACGGCGCGAAGCCGAAGTAGCCCAAGTACGCGCTGCAGAACGCGCCGCGAACGATTTCCGATAGGTTGAACACACCGACCAGCGCGTTGTCCTCGCGCCGGCACACGAGGTACCCCGCGTGGGTGGTAGGCGCGCCGCGCGGCGCGTAGCGCTCGACGAACGCGGCGTAGCGCGCCGCGGTATCCGGCGGCCTTGTCCAAGGCCCGTGCAGCGAGCGGCTCGCGCGCGCTGCGGCAAGGAACGCGGAGACATCGGAATTGCGCGGGGGACGAAGGTAGACCCTGGGTCCGGAAATCGTCGCCCGCGGGCGTATAGGCATAATATGGATTTTACGCGACGACAATAGCCTTCATGACGACGTGGGTGGAAGGGCGCGTGGCGGGCAAGCGGCAATGGACGCAAGCCCTCGTGTCGCTCATGGTGTCGGCGCCGGACGTGAGCTTCATAGCGGGCCAGTTCGCGCGCCTCGCGTTACCCGCGCCGCCGGGTGCCACCGAGGCGATGGTCGGGCGGCCGTACTCCTTCGTGAACCCGCCGCACCGGCAGCCGCACGAGTTCTACTTCATCGTGATGCCCGACGGTCCGCTGTCGCCGCGGCTGGCGGCGCTCGCGCCCGGCGAGCCCGTCTGGCTCGCGCCGCGTGCCAACGGCTTTTTCTCGATTCCCGAGGTGGCGCCCGCCGACGTGCTGTGGTGCCTATCGACCGGCACCGGCATCGGCCCCTTCCTGTCCATGCTGCGCACCGACGACCCGTGGGCGAGCTTCCAGCGCGTGGTGCTCGTGCACGCCGTGCGCCGGGCAGAGGAGCTCACCTACCGCGACGCGGTCGGCGAGGTGGCGCGCGCGCGCACCGGCGCCTTCACGTACATTCCGATGGTGAGCCGCGAGCCGCACCCCGACGCGCTGGCCGGGCGCATCCCGGCGGCGATCGCCGACGGCCGTCTCGAGTCGCGGGCCGGGATCGCGCTGTCGCCGGAGAACTCGCACGCGATGCTGTGCGGCAACCCCGCGATGGTGGAGGACACGCAGAAGCTCCTCGCCACGCGCGGCATGCGCAGGCACCGGCGCAAGGAGCCGGGGCATGTGACGGTGGAGACGTATTGGTAGGGGCGAGGGGCGAGGGGCGAGGGGCGAGGGGCGAGGGGCGAGGGGCGAGGGGCGAG
>JADLEZ010000124.1 GCA_020845855.1 Burkholderiales bacterium | reverse complement strand
GTGGTCAACAAGTGGGGGATGCAGCTCGGGCTCTGGGACGAGCCGCTCGCCCTCGTGCACAACCTCTCGGGCACGCTGGTCGGCATGGTGCACATCATGCTCCCGTTCCTGGTGCTGCCCGCACTCGGCGCGATGCGCGCGATCGACGCCGACTACGTCAAGGCCGCGGCCAACCTCGGCGCGAGCCCGACCCAGGCGTTCTGGCGGGTGTTCTTCCCGCTCTCGCTGCCGGGGCTTCTCGCCGGAGCGCTCATCGTGTTCATCATCTGCCTCGGCTTTTACGTCACCCCGGCGATCCTCGGCGGCGGCAAGGTGATCCTGGTGTCCAACCAGATCGCGAGCGACATCGAGCTCTTCTTCAACTGGGGGGCGGCGAGCGCGCTCGGCGTGGTGCTGCTGGTGCTCACCCTCGTGCTGCTCGGCGTGGCGTCGCGCCTTACGCGCCTCGACACGGCCGTTGGCAGGTAACCGATGAGCTGGCTCGACCGCCCCGCATCGCCCACGCAGATCACCCATCGCCGGCGGCTGTGGCTGTACCTGGTCGCCGCGCTTGCGCTCGCGTTCCTCGCGCTGCCCACGCTGATCGTCGTCCCCATGTCGTTCTCCGGGGCGCAATATCTCGAGTTCCCGCCGCGCGAGTGGTCGCTGCGCTGGTACGCGAGCTACTTCGAGTCGCGCTCGTGGATGCAGGCGACCGCGACCTCGTTCAAGGCCGCGGCGTTGACCGCGCTGGTGGCCACCCCGCTCGGCACGCTCGCCGCCTACGGCCTCGCCGCGTCGCGCTTCCGCTGGACGCGCGCCGTCCACGTGCTGCTCATCACGCCGATGATCGTGCCCGTCATCCTGGTCGCCATCGCGGTCTTCTACGTCTACGTCAAGGCGAAGCTCAACAACTCGCTCATCGGCCTCGTGCTCGCGCACAGCATGCTCGCGGTGCCGCTGGTGCTGATCGTCGTCACCTCCGCGCTCGCGCAGTTCGACGCCAACCAGGAGATGGTGGCGCGCAGCCTGGGCGCCTCGCGCGCACGCGCGTTCGTGCTGGTGACGCTGCCGCAGATCCGCTTCGCGGTGATCTCGGGCGCGCTGCTGTCGTTCCTCACCTCGTTCGACGAGGTGATCCTCGCGCTCTTCGTGTCGGGTGGGGCCAACTCGACGCTGACCCGCAACATGTTCCTCGCCCTGCGCGACCAGATCGACCCGACGATTGCCGCCATCTCCACGATGATGATCGTGGTGACGTCGGTGCTGTTCGGGTTGTCGCAGCTCGTGGGCAAGCGGCGGGAGGAGGGCCGCTAGGCTAATCGCCGGATGCGATGAGCTCCCCTACGCCGGCGCGCACAGCACCACGAGGTTGGGACCATCGCCTTCGGCGAGCCACCCGAGCGCCTCCATCGCCGTGCGCACCGCCACCTCGATCATGTAGCGGTGATTGGCGTCGGGGCGGTTGCTGAACACGCGGTACACCTCCACGGTCCCCGCCGGGCATACACCCGCCACCGGCAGGAACATGTGCATGAAGTTCGGCTCTTCCATGATGAAGTCGGGATGCTTGGCCATGGTGGCGCCGCATTCCTGCACGCCCCGTCCGTAGAAGTGCGAATCGCCGCGCAGGGGGATGATGTAGATGCGGCAGATCGGCGTCGTTCCGGCCTGCGGCGTGGTGTACACGCGCAACGTCTTGCCGGTGCGCGTCCAGCGCGTCGGCGTATTGCCCGCATCGAGGTTGGCGATCTCCGCTTCCACCCAGGTCACGAAGTAGTGGTCGAGCGACTGGTTGTAGAACTCGACCACGGCGACGGTCGGAGCGCCCGCGACCGCAGGGTCGATCACGGTCACCGTGTATTGAATGGACGGCGGCACGCCCGAGCCGGTCATGCCCGTGATGCGCACCGTGTACTGCGTGTCGTTCGCGGGCTTGCCGTAATCGAAGCCGGCCGGCAGGAATACGATCGTGTTGTCGCCGAAGCCGGTGGCGAGCGGCTCCAGCGTGACGGCAATGGGCCCGGCGGGGCCTTCCATCGTCACTTGCGCGGCCGCGAAATTGGCGCCGGGAAACGAGAACGACCAGCGGTTCGACGCGGCCGGGAGGTTCTGGTAGGGCACGAAGCCGGCCGGCGGCCACGCCACGCCGTTGGGCGTGGCCGGACGCGGGTTCTGCGGACCGAACACGAAGATCGCGTTGGCCGGGCGCGGCGGCTGGTTGCCGCCGGGCACGTCGCCGGTGGCCATCGCAGAGCGCGGCGGATGCAGCAGCCAGCGGCGATGCCCGACCGCGTTGTTCCCCGCACCGGCGTCGGTCATGAAGCCGTCGACGGCGGCGGGGCCGTTGATGCCGAGCGCGAGGTTCGTGTTCGCCGCGCCGGTCGCGCCGTCCGCGGAAAAGCAAAGCCACGACGCGGGCGGCGTGTGCGACAGCGCGTTGTTTGCCGACATCATGAGCGCAGCGGCCTGGGACTGCGCGACCGGCGCACCGGTCAGGAGCGTCACCGGCGGCAGGTCGACCAATGCGCGGTAGTAGTTGATGCGGTCGATCACCGCCTGCTGGTGCTCGGGGTTGGTCGTGCCGGGCATGCATCCGGGGACCGAGCCGTTCCACACGAGCGCCACGGCGTTGCCGGGCAGGTACGTGTTCGTGTACAGCGCCGCTACCTGCGAGCGCGTCGGCGCCGCGCGCGGCACGGGCGCGCGGACCCAGTCGCGCGCGTCCTGCGGCTCGTGGCGAACCGGTGGCGCACCCAGTTCGAACGCCGCCGTGCCGGCGGCGAGCGACAGACCGGCCAGCATGCCGGCGATCCACACGTACGGGTTCATTGCCACCCCCTCACATCGAAGTCCGCGGAAACTGCACGAGCTTCGCCGACCGCCGCTCCCACGCGTCCCGGCGCGATAGTGTGCGCGCTTGCGCAGCACTTACCAAGGGGTAGTGGCGCAACTGCGCCAGCCGGTCGTGCACTGCCCAGCACGGCGCCTGGCTCGTCACCCACGAGGCGGGATCGCACCGGGAAAGGTCGAACGCGCACGAATAGCCGCGCAGCGTCTTGCGGCCGCGCGCGTCGAAGAACTCGTGGAAGTACGACATCGCGAGCTCGCGCAAGGAGCGGTACACGGGCTCGCGAAAGCGCAGCCACGCGCCGTTGCTCTTCGACACGGCACCCCAGTGCCGGCCCCGGCGATAGAGTGCCAGCACGTGCGGGTTGTCGTGGCGCGCGCAATCGAGGTGCATGAGAAGCGGCGGCTCGCCACGGATCCACAGCGCGCAGGCGGCGACGAACGCGCCTTCGATGCAGTGCGCGACGCGATGGCGCAGCACGCCGCGCACCGAATGCACGGTCTCGCCCTGCGGCTCGTGGTTGGCGGGGATCGCGTTGACGAACGCCTGGATGCGCGCGGGCGTGGCGAGGCGCGCGAGCTGCGCATACTCGCGCGCGGTGAGGCCCAGCTCCTCGCGCCGCGCGCGCCGCACGGTAGCTCAGCCGAGCCTGGCGCGCAGGGCGCGCAACTCCGCTTCGAGCGCCTCGATGCGATCGAGGTACGAGAGCACCACACTCACGCCGTGGGTGTCGAGGTCGAGCTCGCGGCGCAGCCTCGATGCGGTGCGCGCGACCATGAGCCAATGCGCATCGAAGGTCCACGCGGGCGATTGCGGATCCTCGGGCACCAGCGCGCCGTAGCGCACGAGCTCGGTCAGCTCGACTTCGGACAGGCCCGAGGAGATCACCATCTGCGTGAACGATATGTGCGTCACGGCGTCGAGCCGCACGTCGTCCGGGGCGGGCGTGATCATGACCTTCCTTCCTTCAGATGTGCGCGCGGATCGAAGTTCGACTTCTCCGCGAGCTGACGATACAGCGCCTCTTGCGCGTCGTCGACCACGCTCGGCACTTCGATGCGCACCAGCGCGTACAGGTGCCCGGCGCTCCCGCCGCGGGTCATGCCGCGCCCGGACAGGCGCATCTGCTGCCCGGCGCGCGTGCCCGCCGGCACCTTGAGCGTCACCGGTCCCGCGGGCGTGGGCAGCTCGACGCTGGTGCCGAGGACAGCCTCCCAGGGTGCGAGCGGCAGGTCGATGTACAGGTCGTTCCCGGTCACCCGATACAGCGGATGCTCGGCGACCTCGATGTCGAGGTACAGGTCCCCTTCGGGGCCGCCGTTGATGCCCTTGCCGCCCTTGCCGGGCACGCGCAGCTTCTCGCCGTTGGTCACACCGCGCGGGATGCGCGCGCGCACGCGGTGCGGCACGCGGCGCATGCCGCCGTCGGGATCCCATTCGAGCACCGACAGGTCGAGATCGATCTCGGTGCCGCGGAACGCCTGCTCGAAGCTGATGCGCACCACCGCCTCGTAGTCGCTGCCCGGGCTCGGCCGGTTCGCCTGGCGCCGGCCCGCGCCGCGCGCGCCGGCGAAGCCGGCGAACAGATCGGACAGGTCGATGTCCTCGAAGCCGCCGCGGCCCTGGGCATATTGCGCGCCCCAATCGGGCGGCGGCCGGATGTCGTCACCTGGCCGGTAGCCGGTGCCGAGCTGGTCGTACGCCTTCCTCTTCTCCGGGTCCTTGAGGGTTTCGTACGCTTCGGAGACTTCCTTGAACTTCTCCTCCGCGCCCTTCTCCTTCGACACGTCCGGGTGGTACTTGCGCGCGAGGCGCCGGTACGCGGTCTTGATTTCGTCGGCGCCGGCGCCTCGTTCGAGTCCGAGGATGCCGTAGTAGTCCTTGTATTTCATTCGGGGTCCTTCCGGCGCCCATTATGGAACAACGGCCGTACCCGCGCCGCGGGTGTGCGCAACCCGCGTGGGTTTATCATCTATGGGTCCAAGTCTTCCGGAGAAACAGTCATGTCGCAACCAAAGGTGATCGCGGTGTTGGGCGCCACCGGCGCGCAGGGAGGCGGCCTCGTACGGGCCATTCTCGAGGACCCGGCGGGCGGCTTCACCGCACGCGCCGTCACCCGTGACGTGAACTCGGACAAGGCGCGGGCGCTGGCCGCGGCCGGTGCCGAAGTAGTGGCCGCGGACGTGGACGACGCGAAGAGCCTGGAGCGCGCCTTCGCCGGCGCGTACGGCG
>JADLEZ010000123.1 GCA_020845855.1 Burkholderiales bacterium | reverse complement strand
TTCCCCACGCGGAAAGGCAAAGGCGCCGTGGCGCTCGCTCCCGAAGTGGTCGCGATCCTGTCGCGGGTTACCACCGCGACCGTCACCACCATCCTGCTGAAGAAGGGCCTGCGCAACGTCTGGATGCGCGGGACGCGGCCGCTCGCGCAAGGCTACGGCCGCATCGTCGGCCCCGCGTTCACGCTGCGCTTCGTGCCGGCGCGCGAGGATCTGGCGACCCCTGCATCGTGGGGCAATCCGATCTCCACCCGCGCGGCGGTCGAGGCGATGCCGGCCGGTTGTGTCGCCGTGGTCGACGCGATGGGCATCACCGACGCCGGCATCTTCGGCGACATCCTGTGCGCGCGCATGGTCAAGCGCGGGGTTGCGGCGCTGGTCACCGACGGTGTGGTGCGCGACGTCGCCGGCGTGCGCGGCACGGGCCTGCCGGTGTGGTGCCAGGGCGCTGCCGCGCCGCCGTCGGTGGCCGGGCTCACCTTCGTCGCCTGGGACCAGCCGATCGGCTGCGGCGGCGTGGCCGTGTTCCCCGCCGACGTGGTGGTCGTCGACGACGACGGTGCGGTGCTGATTCCGGCCGCGCTGCTCGACGAGGTCGTGGCCGCCGCGCTCGAGCAGGAGCGGCTCGAGGAGTGGATCATGGGCGAAGTCGCGCACGGCGCCGCGCTGCCTGGGCTGTACCCGCCCAACGCGGAAAACCTGGCGCGCTACGAAAAGACGAAGAAATGAAGCTCGATGCTACCGCGAAGGGTGTGTACGTCATCGCGCCGACGCCGTTCCACCCCGACGGTCGCGTCGACGACGCGTCGATCGACCGCATGACCGATTTCTTCCTGGCCTCGGGCATGGACGGCATCACGCTCCTCGGGCAGCTGGGCGAGGCGCCCAAGATGACCCATGAGGAATCGGTCGCCATCGTCCGCCGCGTGATTTCGCGAGCGAAGCTGCCGATCGTCGTCGGCGTCTCGGCGCCGGGCTTCGCCGCCATGCGCGCGCTCACGCAGGACGTGATGGCTGCTGGTGCGGCGGGCGTCATGATCGCGCCGCCGTCCACGCTGCGCACCGACGACTCCATCGTGCAGTACTACCGGCAGGCCTCCGAGGCGATCGGCGCCGACGTGCCGTTCGTGATCCAGGACTACCCGCTCACCTTCTCGGTGCAGATGACGCCGGCGGTGATCCGCCGCATCGCACAGGACAATGCAGCTTGCGTGATGCTCAAGCACGAGGACTGGCCGGGGCTCGAGAAGATCTCCCAATTGCGCGCGTGGGAGCGCGAAGGGTCGATGCGCCATCTCGCGATCCTCACCGGCAACAACGCGCTGTTCCTCGACTTCGAGATGGAGCGCGGCGCCGACGGCGCCAACACCGGCTACTGCTTCCCCGACATGCTCGCCGACGTCGTGCGGCTGTCGAAGGAAGGCAGGCGCGACGAGGCGCACGACCTGTTCGACGCGCACCTGCCGCTCATCCGCTACGAGCAGCAGCCCGGCCCGGGCCTCGCCGTGCGCAAATACGTGCTGATGCGCCGCGGGATCATCGCCTCCGACACGCTGCGCGCGCCGCGGGCGCCGCTCACCGCGGCCGCGCGCGCCGAGGTCGATTATCTGCTTGCGCGGCTCGCGCGGCGCGATCCGCGGGCGAAGGTGTGAGTGTGGTGACCGGCCGGCGCCGAGTCCTGATCGCCGGGGCCGCGCTCGGCATGGCGCTCTCTCCGGCGCGCGCGGTGGCCCAGCAGGCGCGGCGCATTCCGCGCGTCGCGCTCGTCGTCGATTTTGCGGCAGGCGCGGGCGCGGGTCCCGATCCTGCCGACCCGGAGGTGCGTGCTTTCGTGCACGGGCTGCGCGACCTCGGGCTGGTCGACGGGCGTAACGTCGTCGTGGACCGCATCTCGCTCGATGGCGTGGTCGATCGTGCTCCTGCGGTCATGAACGAGGTGGTGAAGCAAGGCGTCGACGTGATTGTCACGGTGGGCGGCCCGCCGGTGTGGGCAGCGCACCGCGCCACCGCGACGATACCGATCGTGGCGATCGTCGACGACATCCTCGACATGGGCGTCATCGACAGCGCGGCTCGGCCGGGGCGCAACCTCACGGGGATCGGCGAGGTCGACCCGCGGCTGCACGCGAAGCGGGTGCAGATGCTCAAGGAGGCGGCGCCGGCGGTCTCACGAATAGCCGTGCTCGCCAATCGCGAGGGACCGAACGATCGTGGCGGGGAATGGCGCCGCCAGCTCGGCGCCGGCGGCCGGGCCATCGGGGCGGAGGTCTTCTGGCTGGCGGTCGACGCGCCCGCGGAAATCGAGGGGGCGTTCGCGGCGATCCGAAAAGGACGCGCCAACGCCATTTACGTGACCGCCACGTACGTCAACGCCCTGCATTCGAAGCGCATCGCCGAGTTCGCGCTGGAGCATCGGCTGCCCTCGTTCGGCTTCCCGGAAGACGGGATGCTCCTGGGTTACTGGGCGGACGAAAACGCGGCCTTCCGCCGCGCAGCGACGTTGGTGAAGAAGATCCTGGATGGCGCGAAGCCGGGCGACCTTCCCTTCGAGCAGCCGACCAGGTTCGAGCTCGTGATCAACGTTCGCACCGCCAAGGCGCTCGGGCTTGCGATCCCTCGCCAGATGCTGCTGCGGGCCGACCAACTGATCGAATGACATGACAGGTCCGCGCTTCCTGATGATTCCCGGCGCGCCGGCGCCGGTCGCGCCGTTCTCGCACGCAGTCGAGGTCGACGGCTGGGTGTTCGTCACCGGCCAAATGCCCACCGATCCCAACGACGACGCGGCACCGCTGCCCGAGGGCATCGCGGCGCAGACCCGGCGCGTGATGGACAACCTCGTGCTGGTATTGAATGGGGTCGGCGTCGGCCTTGCGCACGTCGTCGCGGCGCGCGTCTTCCTCACGCAGTTCGAGCGCGACTACGCGCCGATGAACGAGGTGTACCGCTCCTATTTTCCCGCCGATCGCTTGCCGGCGCGCACCTGCGTGGGCGTGACGGCGCTCGCGCGCGGCGCGCTGGTCGAGATCGACTTCGTGGCGCGAAGGCAGGCATAGTATCCCCTGCAAGGACGCGGTCAGCCGCTGCTACCCGCGTCACGGAACGTTCCGCCGCGAAAGATGCCTGACCAGATATGGGCGCTCGGTGGAGTTCGGGCGCTCGGGCTGGAAGCGCGCTACATGAATGTCCTCGACGTTCACGCCATCGGCTGGGTTGCCACGCGCGACCTCGCGGCCGACAGCGTTTGCAAGCTGGTCGGCCTCGCCTCGCGATTCGACATCGCGAGGCTGGGCCGGCTGGCCGCATGCTGGGCGACGTTGCGCGCGGCGGTCGCCGACGATCAGTATGCCGCGGGGTTCGCCGCCCGCCTGATGCAGCCGCGCCGGGTGCCGCTTTCGACGAAGAGCGTCGCCGCGTTGGGGGCATTCGTCCAGGAGCTCACCGCGGCCGCGCCGGGCCTGTACAGCCGCGTGGCGTTGCGCGAGCGCTGCCTGACCCGCGCCGTCCAGTTCCTCGGAAGCATGCTGTGCGGCGTAGCGCTCGCCCATTACGCGTCGCCGGCGACGCCGTCGATCGGCGCGGCGACTATCAGCTTCTTCGTCGCGGCCTTCTGGTCGCTGGCCACCGCCGCTCAACTCTTCATCGCGTACAGGATCGTGGGCTCGCTCGCATCGCAGAAGGCGCCCGGACCCCAGCTCGAAGGCGACGACGATCGCCGTCGTCCGCTCGGCCGCTAGCGAGTTCGTTGACTTGGCGTCATTCCGCGCGCAGCGAGGAGTTGCTTTCGCACATCAGCGCCCATGCACCGCGCCTTTGGCCATGATCTCGGACACGGCTGGAAACCGCTGGCGCGCCACGTCCGGCACCTGCTGCCAGTGCTTGTCCGGCGCATATCCGAAGGGCTTCGTACCTGGCCCGTTACCCGGCTGTCCCACTACGATGCGGCCGACCATCCCCGCCATCTCGTGCGGCTTGCAAAAGTAGTCGTAGACGCCCTCGACGCTGAAGACGCGCTCGAACGTCGATCCCGGCTTGGGATACTGCGCGAGCAGGATGTCGGAATCCCACGGCTTCGCGGATTCGGGGATTCGCAGCTCGTGGTTGCCGTTGCTCGGAGCATAAGCGGTGATCGAATGAAAGCCGCTCATCTGGATCCATCGTACGGTATCGCCCCGAGCGATGCGCACACCGGATGGGTCGAAGTACGTCATCCCCTCCGGTGTTTGTATCAGCTTGACCTCAACCGTGGCGCCCATCGCGGGCGCGCACGCGACCGCCAACGCGGCGATCAAGCCGATCGGCAGAGACTGCCTGTTCCTGCGGACAGTCCCTGCCTTCGCGCCAGGCGGCCGCTCCACGCCGCCCGCCGATGCCGCCGCGGCCGGCACTACTTACATCTCTGCCTTGACGGCCGCAGGACTGATCAGCCACTGGACGATGTGATAGTGCGGCTCCTCCACGCCCGGATGGCCCGGGTTGTACTGGATGTCGGTATGGTCGATCTTCATGCCTGCCGCGACCTCGCCCAGCCCGTTGAGATTCTTGTGCGCGTCGAGATCCTTGGACGGGACCATGTATACGATGTTGACCAGCTTTCCCTTGTGGTTGTAGCCGAGGAACGGGCCGACGGGAAGCGTCTTCGGATCGACGTACAGCGTTCCGAGTCCCGGCAGATAGTCGGGAAGCTTCACCAGCGAGCTGACCTTCTTGAAGGTTGCCGGCGGCGTGGTCATAAGATGGTCGGCCGCGGGAGCCGGGCGTGCCGCGATAGCGAGCGGCAGGCTCAGCGCGAGCGCGATGAGCATTGCCTTTCCCTTCGCCAACGGAAGGACCTGCGTACGTTGTGCGTTCATCTGCGTGCTCTCCTTGTCGATTGTGATAGTGCAATGCTCGAGCAGGATGCTTCGATGCGCTGCACTCAGCAACCATCAAGATAGTGCCGGTCGGCGGCGATGAATAGCGGCAAACCTCGTCAAACGACGTGGGAAATTACTGACAGGCAATGTCAGGGTTACGCGACGCCCGCGAGCTCGCGCGTGATGCGCGCGGCCGGGGCGTCGTGGCAGCCGGACGCGTTCTGCCCCGACCACAGCGGCGTAAAGTCGCCCGATTCAGATGACCTTGACCGCCGGCAGTATCTGCATCGACCGGTCGAAGGTCGCGGTGAATGCGCAGCCGCGTGCTGCGTTCTTCGCGGCGATCAGGCAATCCGCGAACCCGACGCGGGACTGCTCGTAACGTTCAAGCGCGGACGCGACGACGTCGCTCGCCTCGAACGCAATGGAAGCGTTGTCAAGCAACGAGCGGATTGCGCGGGCGATGTCCGCTGCCCCGAATTCGTACAGGGATTGGAGCACCCAGACCAGCTCGGCGAGGACCACGTCGTTGACGAGAAAGGACGGTGGGTTCGCGTCGTTCGCGTCGAAGAATCGCCTGGCGCGCTCGGCTTGCCCGGCATGGTCGCGCACGAGGATCCGCACGAGAACGTTCGTGTCGAGCCCGATCATCGCTTGCCGCGCTGCTGGCGGGCAATCCTGGCTTGATCGCGCGCGACATGAGCCGCGATCGCGCCGTCCATCTCCTTGACGGTTGCGGGCTTTGTGCGCGGCCGGTGCAAGACCCCGAACAGGCTGTCGGCGCCGCGCCGGGCAGGGGTCACGGTGAGGCGCCCGTCCGCGGTCACCTCGAACTTCAGGCGTGAACCGGCCCGGATGCCCAGTCTGTCCCGAATCGCCTTGGGCAGCGTGACCTGCCCCTTACTCGTTACGGTCGCATTCATGTGGGATCTCCGTTCCTTACTGGAGTTGGCGCATTACCGATGATACGTTGTAAGGCGATTGTGAACAAGTAAGGAGTTGGGTCCATCGTTCCGGACCCGCCGATGCATAACGGGCGCATGCGGCGAATCAGGAACGCTACTTCACCGGAGCCCAGACGAAGAACAGGATCGACCACGAGGCGACGATGGCGGCGACCGCGCCGCAGCAAGCGAGCCACGCGCCGGCGCGCCGCGCCGTCGAGCCGGCGGCCTCGAGCATGCGCCAGAAGAGGTAGCCGCTCCACCCGGCGCCGAGGGCGAGCAGCCCGGCGCGCGCCGCCGGCACCCAGGCAAGCCACAGGCCCTCGGCCTTGGCGAGGGAGACAGTCAGGCTCGACAGCCCGAGGAACACGCCCAGCCCGGCGAGCGGGATCAGCGCATGCGACAGCCGCCACACCTGGCGCGCGCGCGGCGCCGGCCACGCGCGCGCGGCGAGCCACAATAGCGCGAATACGCTCGCCGACAGCACGAGCGCGACGCAGGCGATGTACGCGACGATGAGCGCGCCGTCGAGCCACGTGAACACGTCGTTGACTTCGGGATAGTGGGTCAGCACCCACCACGGCGCGCGGTCCGACAAGAGCCAGGCCGGGCCGTGGTCGACGACGAAGCCGGCCGCGACGAGCTTCGCCTGGACGAACCACGGGCTCGCGCTCCACTGGAACGCTCCCATGGCGACGCCGATCACGCCGGCCACGATCAGGATCGCGTCCCACGCCGATGCATCCTCGGCGCGCAGGCCGAGCACCTCGGCATTGGGCGAGCGCGGCGAGAGCGCGACGGCGTCCAGATGCCCCGCGCAGCGGCCGCACATGTGGCACTCGGCGTTGCCGGTCATGCGGCGGATGCGCACCATCGGCGCGCAATTCACGGGATGGATTGCGATGTGACCCACGTTGGCGGCCCAGCGCGTGCGATCGACGCGGAAGTGCACGGGCGCCATCCGCGCGAGTACGTTGAACACGCCGTTGACCGGGCAAAGGTGGCGACACCACACTCGCTTCTCGCGCCCGAAGACGAAGCCGACGGCGATGGCGGCGAGCGTCGATCCGCCGAGCACCAGCAGCACCGCCTTGGGGTACTGGTACACGCTCACGAGCTGGCCGTAGACAGTGGTGAGCGCGAACGCGGTGAACGGCCAGCCGCCCCAGCGAAGCCAGCGCGGCGTCGCGCGGTGCAAGCCGAACCGGCTCGCGGCCTCGGTCAGCGTCCCTTCGGGACAGAAGACGCCGCACCATGTACGTCCGGCGAGGAACATCGACAGGATGACGAACGGCCACCACAAGCCCCAGAACGCCCACTGCGCGAGGACGGTGACGTTGTCGAGCGCACGCGCGTCGTCCGGCGGCAGCGGCAGCAGCGCGGGAACGACGATCAGCGCCGCATAGATCGCTACCACCGACCATTGCACGGCGCGCACCGCGCGGCGGTGACGCGCGAGCCAGAGCCCGTAACGGGAGAGCGTCGTGGCGCTCTCGGCGCTCACTGCCGTCCGGGCACCCCGGCGGTCTTCGGCCCCGGGTGCGGCTCGCGCAGTGCGAGCAGAACCGAAATCCAGAACACTGCCAAGGCGAGCACCGGCAGCAGCGCGGGCTGCGCCCGATAGCCGGTCATGGCCGCCACGAAGCCGCCGAAGCGGGTCGAGTCGTCGAGCAGGGCGGTGGTGTTCCAGATCTGGTCCGCAAGCGGGGGCAGCGCGCCCAGCGCGATCAGCTTCTCGAGACTGGTGACGAGCAGTCCGCCTGCGAGCAGCAGCAACAAAATCTCGCTCACTCGGAAGAACGAGCGCCACGACAGCGCCCGGCCGCCGCGCTGGAGCAGCCAGAACGTGAGGTACGCGAGCGCCACGCCGATCGCGAGGATCAGGAGGAACTGTCCGGGCGAGAACTGCTGGAGCCCGACGCCGTAGAGGAATACCACGGTCTCGGCGGTCTCGCGTCCCACCGCCAGCGCGACGACCACGAGCATCCCCCACCACTGCGCGCGCTCGGCGCGCGCCTGCATCCGCGTCTCGAGGTCCTTCTTGAGCGTGCGGCCGTGACGGCGCATCCAGAACACCATCTGCACGATGAGGCCGCAGGCGACGAGCGTGAGCCCCGCCTGGAAGTACTCGAACGCTTCGTCGGACAGCAGGGTGGCCACGCCGAGCACCGCGAGGGCGAGCAGGAGCGCGAGGCCCAAGCCGGCGGCCACGCCGCCCCACAGATAGCGAAGGCCGGTGCGGCGGTCCGGCTGGCGCGCGAGCCACGCGTAGAGAATTCCCACGACGAGCATCGCTTCCGCGGATTCGCGCCAGATGATGAAGAGCGCGTTGCCCATGAGATTCGCCTGCCTGACGTTACTTCGCGACGATCTTCCCCGTCGCCTGCGGATGGAACTCGTCGAAGAACGCGTACTCGCCCGGCTTCAGCGGATTGATCACGACCGAGGACTTCGCTCCCGGCGCGAGCACCTTCTCGAACTTCAGAGGCAGGCTCTCGAACTCGATGGGGGTGGCGCCTTCGTTGCTGACCAGGATCTTGATGCGCCGGCCGGCCGGAACTTCGAGGACGGCGGGCTCGATCCTGCCGTCCTTGAGCACGACGCTCACGACGTGGACGTCCTGCGCCTGCGCCAGCGGGGCGAAGGCGAGGCCGACGGCGACCAGCGCCATGCCGAGCGCCTTCATCAGTAGCCGCCCTTCTTGCCGACGCCGGCGAATGCGAACTCGTACTCGACGCTGAACGGCTTGAACCAGGGCCCCACGCCGGTTTCCTTGTCCACGTGGCGGCCGAAATGCGCATGCGGATCGCTGCCGGGCGGCGCGATCGCGAGCTTGAGCTTGTAACGGCCGGGTCCCGCGAGCTTCACGTTGTCGCCGTAGTGCGGCCCGTCGCTCGCCACCATCGGCATCATCGTTCCGGTGATGCGCTCGTTGCTGCCCTGCTTGGTGAGCTCGTACTTGATGCCGAGGTACGGAATCCACGTACCGTCCGCGAAGCCGTTGCCGTTCTTGTCGGTTGCCTTGATGTCGGCTTCGAGATG
>JADLEZ010000122.1 GCA_020845855.1 Burkholderiales bacterium | reverse complement strand
CGCTCGGAATGACACGCTCCACGAGCTGAGCCTACTGCCTCTCGGGCGGCGGCCGCTTCCCGACCAGCACGTCCACTTCCACGCTTTGCCCCGCGCGCACCACGCGTATTTTCGCCAGCGACCCGGGCGGCAGCTCGGCGATGCGGGCGAGGAGCTGGGGCACGTCGCGCGTCGCCTTGCCGCCGATCTCCTGGACGACGTCGAGCACCTTCATGCCGGCGCGCTCTGCCGGACCACCCTGTTCGATGGCGCGGATGACTACACCTTCCGGGCGCGGCAGCGACAGCGCCTTGGCGATGTCCACCGTCACCGCCGACGGCTGGACGCCCAACCACCCGCGCGTCACTTCGCCGTCGCGCACGATCTGCTCGAACACGTTGCGCGCGAGCGACACCGGGATCGAGAAGCCGATGCCGAGGTTGCCGCCCGACTGCGAGAAGATCGTGCTGTTGATGCCGACCAGGTTGCCGGCGGTGTCGATCAGCGCCCCGCCCGAGTTGCCGGGGTTGATCGCGGCGTCGGTCTGGATGAAGTCCTCGAAGCGGTTTACGCCGAGGTGGTTGCGTCCGAGCGCGCTCACGATGCCGAGCGTGACGGTATTGCCGAGGCCGAACGGGTTGCCGATCGCGAGCACCACGTCGCCGACCTGCAGGTTGTCCGCGGCGGCGAAGGTCATCGCCGGTAGGTCCTCCACGTCGGTCTTGAGCACCGCGAGGTCGGACTCGGGATCGGTCCCGCGTACGCGCGCGGCGACGCGGCGGCCGTCGGCGAGCACCACCTGGATGTCGTCCGCGCCCTGGATCACGTGATGGTTGGTGATGACGTAGCCCTCGGATGCCACGATCACGCCGGAGCCCAGGCTCGTCTGGCGCTGCGCCGCGCCGCGGTCGTGGTCGGGAAAGAAGCGGCGGAACATCGGGTCGTCGGCCAGCGGATTGCGCGAGCGAACCTCCTTGCTCGTATAGATGTTGACGACCGCGGGCATGGCCTTGCGCGCGGCATCGGCGTAGGTGGCCACTCGCGCGCCGACGAGCGGCGTGCTCGTCTCCTGGGTCACCACGACGCTGCCCGCGCGCGTGCCGCCGCCCATCCGCGGCAGCAGGTCCGGGCGCAGCGTGGCGACCACGAACAGTGCGGCCAGGCACAGCGTGCACGCCTGGGCGAACAGGAGCCAGAACTTGCGCAGCATTCCGCAAGTATAGATCGGCTGTCTACCGCCGGGCGCTTTGGCCGTGGCCGGGCTTGGTCGCGCAACCGCCTGAATCGACGCTATTTTCCCGCACGGGGCGAACCCGAGGCTTCCGGTCATGGGAGCCGATCGCGTATAATCGGCGAGTTTTGCAAACCTGCCGCGAAAACGGCGGGCCGACAGGCGCCACGGAAGTGCCGCTCGGCCCACTTTCTGTTTTCGCGCTTCTTTTTTGGACATGGGGATGGCTGACGCTCTGACTCAATCCGTCGAACCCAACAAGCGACGCTTCCTCCTTACCGCGGCGAGTACCGTGGCGGGCGTGGGCGTGGTCGCGGCCGCGTGGCCGTTCGTGGCGTCGATGTTTCCCTCGGCGCGCGCGCGCGCCGCGGGCGCGCCGGTGGAGGTGGACATCAGCAAGGTCGAGCCCGGGCAGCTCATCACGGTGGAGTGGCGCGGCAAGGTGTGCTGGGTGCTCAACCGCACCAAGCCGATGCTCGCGTCGCTGCCCAAGCTCGACAAGTCGCTCGCCGATCCCAACTCGGACGTGCCGAACCAGCCGCCGTACTGCCGCAACGAGCATCGCTCCATCAAGGAGAACTACTGGATCGCCATCGGCCTGTGCACGCACCTCGGCTGCTCGCCGACGTTCCGGCCGGAGGTGGCGCCCGCCGACCTGGGACCCGATTGGCTGGGCGGCTTCTTCTGCCCGTGCCACCAGTCGAAGTTCGACCTCGCCGGCCGGGTGTACCGGGGTGTGCCGGCGCCGACCAACCTCGTGGTGCCGCCGCACAAGTACCTGACCGACAGCCAGATCGTGATCGGCCTGGGGCAGGACGGCAAGGACGCGTAATGACCAAGCTCCTGAACTGGATCGACGCGCGCTTCCCGCTCACCTCGCTGTGGGAGTCGCAATGGGGCAAGTACGTCGCGCCGAAGAACTTCAACATCTGGTACTACTTCGGCTCGCTTGCGACCCTCGTGCTGGTGATGCAGATCGTCACCGGCATCTTCCTCACCATGTACTACAAGCCCGACGCGGAGAAGGCGTTCGAGTCGGTCGAGTTCATCATGCGCGACGTGGAGTGGGGGTGGCTCATCCGCTACATGCACTCGACCGGCGCCTCGATGTTCTTCATCGTGGTGTACCTGCACATGTTCCGCGGGCTCATGTACGGCAGCTACCGCAAGCCGCGCGAGCTCCTGTGGATCATCGGCTGCCTCATCTACCTCACGCTGATGGGCGAGGCGTTCTTCGGCTACCTGCTGCCGTGGGGCCAGATGTCGTACTGGGGAGCGCAGGTCATCGTGAACCTGTTCTCGACGGTGCCGTTCATCGGCGAGGGGCTCGGCGTGTGGATCCGCGGCGACTACACGATCTCCGACGCGACGCTCAACCGCTTCTTCGCCTTCCACGTGGTCGCGTTCCCGTTGATCCTGCTGGGGCTGGTGGCCGCGCACCTCATGGCGCTGCACGAGGTGGGATCGAACAACCCGGACGGCATCGAGATCAAGAAGCAGCCGAAGGATCCGAAGACCGGGCTGCCGCTGGACGGCATCTACAGCCATCCCTATTACACGATCAAGGACCTGGTGGGCGTGGTGGTGTTCCTCGCCGTCTTCTCCGCGATCATGTTCTTCGTGCCGGACATGGGCGGGTACTTTCTCGAGCACAACAACTTCATCCCCGCCGATCCGCTGAAGACGCCGGAGCACATCGCGCCGGTGTGGTACTTCACGCCGTACTACGCGATCCTGCGCGCCATCCCTTCGTTCCTCGACTCGCAGTTCTGGGGCGTGCTCGCGATGGGTGTGGCGGTGGTGATCTTCTTCTTCCTGCCGTGGCTCGATCGCGGCGCGGTGAAGTCGATCCGCTACCGGGGCGTGCTTTACAAGTCGTGGCTCGCGGCGTTCGTGATCTCGTTCGTGATCCTGGGCTACCTCGGCGTGGTGCCGGTCACCGTGTGGGGCCAGTTTCCCGACGGCTGGCCGCTCCTCGGCGGCGCCGACAAGGCGACGGTGGTCGCGCGGATCATGACGGCGGTGTACTTCGCGTTCTTCTTCCTCATGCCGTGGTACACCGCACGCGACAAGACCAAGCCGGTGCCGGAAAGGGTGCGATAGACCCATGAACAGGATCGCTGCCCTTGCCGCGGCACTCGCCTTCTGCGCCGGCGCGGCGCATGCCGCCGGCGGACTCGACCTGCGCCTCGACCCGGCGCCCATACATCGCCTCGACGTCGAGTCGCTCCAGCGCGGTGCGCGCAACTTCGTCAACTATTGCCTCAATTGCCACGGCGCGAAGTTCATGCGCTACGAGCGGCTGACCGACATCGGGCTCACCGAGCAGCAGATCAAGGACAATCTCATGTTCACGTCCGACAAGATCGGCTCGACCATGACGGTCGCGATGCGGCCGGCCGACGCGAAGGCGTGGTTCGGAACGCCGGTGCCGGACCTGTCGGTCATCGCGCGCGTACGGGGCGTCGACTGGCTGTACAACTACCTTCTCGCGTTCTACCGTGACGATGGCACGGTGACCGGCTGGAACAACCTCGTGTTTCCCAATGTGGCGATGCCGCACCCGCTGTGGGAACTGCAAGGAGGCAGCAAGCTCGTGACGACGGAGTACGACGGCCACGACAAGGCCCTGGCCGCCGCGATCGCGATCAAGGGCCTCGCCAGCGTCGAACCCGGCACCGGCAACAAGTGGCACGTGCGCACGGTGGCCGCGGACGGGAACGCTCCCGGCACGATGACCCAGCTCGAGTATCGGACGTTCGTCGCCGATCTCGTCAATTTCATGGCGTACGTGGCGGAGCCGAACAAGGGACGCCGCATCAGCATCGGCATCGTCGTGATGATGTACTTCGTGGTGTTGTTCGCGCTGGTTTACGCGCTGAAGCGCATGTACTGGAAGGACGTTCACTAGGCTGCTGGGCCCACGAAGCCTTTGGGGGCGCGCGTCCGTCGCGCCCGGTTGCGCGGCGCCGGCAGGGGAGCCGGCCGCGGAAGGAGAAACCCGACATGATGACCCTGTATTCCGGGACGACCGACCCGTTTTCCCAGCGCTGCCGCATCGTCCTGCACGAGAAGGGCATGGACTTCCAGATCATCGACGTGGACCTCGATCACAAGCCCGAGGACCTCGCCGTGATGAACCCGTACAACCAGGTGCCCGTGCTGGTCGAGCGCGACCTCGTGCTGCACGAGTCGAACATCATCAACGAGTACATCGACGAGCGCTTCCCCCATCCGCAGCTCATGCCCGCCGACCCGGTGATGCGCGCCCGGGCGCGGCTGTTCCTGCACCGGTTCGAAAAGGAGCTCTTCGTCCACATCGACGCGCTCGAGGGCAACAACCAGAAGAGCGCGGAAAAGGCGCGCGGCCTCGTGCGCGATGCGCTGCTGCAGATCACGCCGGTGTTCGCCAAGCACAAGCACATGCTGGGCGAGGACTACTCGATGCTCGACGTCGCCATCACGCCGCTTTTGTGGCGGCTCGACTACTACGGCATCCAGATGCCCAAGCAGGCGGCGCCGCTCATGAAGTACGCCGAGCGCCTGTTCGCCCGGCCCGCGTTCTCGGAGGCCCTGACGTCGGCCGAGCGGGGGATGCGGAAGT
>JADLEZ010000121.1 GCA_020845855.1 Burkholderiales bacterium | reverse complement strand
GGGTCGAGGACCGGCGCGCAGCACGCCATCATCCACATGCCGCCGTACAGCGGCACCGAGGTCAGGTACGGCGCCACGACCGCGAACGCGCCGCGCAGGCCGGCGAGTGTGGCGCGGATGCGCTCGGGATGGGCGACCGGACTTGCGATGTGCAGCGTCAGCGCACCCATGGGCGTGAGCCGCGCCGCGCACGCTCGATAGAACTCCGGCGTATACAGCGGCTTCGATGGTCCGCCGGGGTCGGTCAGGTCGAGCACGATGAGGTCGTACTGTTCGGTCGTCTTGTGCACGAACGCGAAGCCGTCCTCGATCAGGAGCGTGAGGCGCGGGTCGTCGAGCGCGCCGCGGTGCACGGCCGTGAAGTACTTGCGCGAGATGTCGACCACCGCGAGATCGATCTCGGCGAGCGTCACCGACTTGACCGACGGGTGTTTGAGGATCTCCTCCGCCGAGCCGCCGTCGCCGCCTCCGACCACGAGCGCGCGCTCGGGCCGCGGGTGCGTGATCGCCGCGAGGTGCACGAGGTTCTCGTGATAGAAGAACTCGTCGCGCTCGGAGGTCATGAAGCAGCCGTCGAGGCGGAACAACTTGCCGAACGGAACGGTCTCGTGCACCTCCACCGTCTGGTACGGCGAGGTGAAGCGCTCGTACTGGCGCGCGGTACGGACGAAGAACCCCCAGTCGTCGGTGAGGTACTCGGTCATCGCGCCCGGCGCGATGTAGCCCGGCGGAGCGTCCGCCGCCGGGCGGTCAGGCATCGCGGCCTCCGCGCCGGATCGCCTGGAAGCGGGTGCGCGCGGGGCGCAGCGCGCGCTCGAGCGCGCGAAACACCTGCTCGGCCTTGGCCGTGTTGTCGGTCGTGTAATTGCACACGTACACGTCCACGGTGACGAAGCCCGCCTCCGGCCAGGTATGGATCGCGATATGAGATTCAGCCAGCAGCACCGTACCGGTGACGCCCTGCGGCTCGAACTGGAAAAAGCGCTCGCCGACCACGGTAAGGCCGGCCTCGCGTGCGGCGCCCACGCACAGCTCGCGCAACGGCTCGGCCTGCGTGAATACCGGCGCATCGGCCGGGCACCCGTACCACTCGCCCAGAAGATGAATACCGTCCACCTGCCTCCTCTCGTTCGACCGTCCGCCGCCTTGCTAGGTCATTGCCGGCCCCGCACCAGGATGACACGGGACAAACATGTGATTATCTCATAATTTCACTCTTGCAGCGATAAGCTTGCCGCTTGTTCAGAGCGGAGCGCGGTAAAATCGAATCGTCAGCCCCTCCCAAACTTGCGTAGATTCCACATGACCGAAACAACGGCTCACCCCGCCACCGATGCCCTGCTTGCCAACGCCATTCGCGCGCTCGCGATGGACGCCGTCGAAGCGGCGAAGTCCGGGCATCCCGGCATGCCGATGGGCATGGCGGAGATCGCGGTCGCCTTGTGGCGCCGCCACCTGCGGCACAATCCGGCGAACCCGCACTGGCCGGACCGCGACCGCTTCGTGCTTTCCAACGGCCACGGCTCGATGCTGCAGTACGCACTGCTGCACCTGACCGGATACGACCTGCCCATCGGCGAACTCAAGAACTTCCGCCAACTGCACTCGAAGACGCCGGGGCATCCCGAGGTGGGTGTCACGCCGGGGGTGGAGACCACCACCGGCCCGCTCGGACAAGGCTTCGCCAACGCCGTCGGCATGGCGCTCGCCGAGGCGCTGCTCGCGCGCGAGTTCAACGCCCCCGGGCATACGGTCGTCGATCACCGCACGTTCGTGTTCATGGGTGACGGTTGCATGATGGAGGGCATCTCGCACGAGGCGGCGTCGCTCGCGGGCACGCAGAAGCTCGGCAAGCTCATGGCGTTCTACGACGACAACGGCATCTCGATCGACGGCCACGTCCAGGGCTGGTTCACCGACGACACGCCGAAGCGCTTCGAGGCGTACGGCTGGCACGTGATCCCCGGCATCGACGGCCACGACGTCGCGGCGGTCGACGCGGCGATTGCCGCGGCGATCGCGGTCACCGACCGCCCGTCGCTTCTGTGCTGCAAGACCGTCATCGGCAAGGGCGCGCCGACCAAGGCGGGCACCGAGGCCGCGCACGGCGCCGCGCTCGGCGAGAAGGAGGTCGCGGCCACGCGCGCCGCGCTCGGCTGGAACTACCCGCCGTTCGAGATCCCCGATGCGGTCTACCAGGGCTGGAATGCGCGCGACCGCGGGGCGCGCCGTGAAGCGGAGTGGAACGCGAAGCTCGCGGCGTACCGCACGGCGTTCCCCGAGCGCGCCGCCGAGTTCGAGCGGCGCATCGCGGGCGAGCTTCCTGCCGGCTTCGGGAAGGAGGTGAAAGCCTTCGTCGCCGCGCAAGCCGCCAAGGGCGAGACGGTTGCCACGCGCAAGGCGTCGCAGCAGGCCATCGAGGCGTACGCAAAGCTCCTGCCCGAGATGATCGGCGGCTCGGCGGACCTTACGGGCTCGGTGTTCACCAACTGGTCGGGCAGCAAGGTCGTTGCCCCCGGCGTCCCCGGCAACTACGTCAACTTCGGCGTACGCGAGTTCGCGATGAGCGCGATCGCGAGCGGCCTCACGCTGCACGGCGGGTTCATTCCCTACGTCGGCACCTTCCTCACTTTTTCCGACTACGCGCGCAACGCGCTGCGCATGGCCTCGCTCATGAAGATCCGAGTGATCTTCGTGTACACGCACGACTCGATCGGCCTGGGCGAGGACGGCCCCACGCACCAGTCGGTCGAGCATGCGGCCGCGCTGCGCCTCATTCCCGGGATGGACGTGTGGCGGCCGTGCGATACGGTCGAGTCCGCGGTTGCGTGGGCCGCGGCGATCGAGCGCCGGCACGGCCCCTCGTGCCTCGTCTTCACCCGCCAGAACTGCGCGTTCGTGGCGCGGCCGCCGGCGGCGATCGATGCGATAGCGCGCGGCGGCTACGTGCTCGCCGACTTCGACCCGGCCGCTTCGGCCAAGCGCGCGGTGGTGATCGCCACCGGCTCCGAAGTAACGCTCGCGCTCGGCGCGCGCGACGCGCTCGCGAAGGAAGGTGTCGCGGTGCGCGTGGTCTCGATGCCGTGCACGAGTGCGTTCGACCGCCAGGACGACGGCTACCGCGCCGCCGTGCTTCCCGCGGGTGTGCCGCGCGTGGCGGTGGAGGCCGGCGTGACCGCCTATTGGCGCCGTTACGTCGGCGCGGTCGACGATCCGCACGGCGCCGTCGTCGGCATCGACGTCTTCGGCGAGTCGGCGCCCGCGCCCGTGCTCTTCAAGCACTTCGGCTTCACGCCCCAGCACGTGGCGGAAGCGGTAAAGAAGGTTCTGTAGAACGCCAGGAGATACGAAATGACGATCAAGCTAGGCATCAACGGGTTCGGGCGCATCGGCCGCATGGTCCTGCGCGCCGCGGTGCGCGACTTTCCGGACATCGAGGTGGTGGGCATCAACGACCTCCTCGAGCCCGACTACCTCGCGTACATGCTGCAGTACGACTCGGTGCACGGCCGGTTCAAGGGCACGCTCGCCGTGGACGGCAGCACGCTTCTCGTCAACGGCAAGCGCATTCGGCTCACCGCGCTGAAAGACCCCGGAGAGCTCGCCTGGGGCGCGCTCGGGGTGGACGTCGTGGTCGAGTCGACCGGCCGCTTCCTCACCAAGGAGGCGGCGGAGAAGCATCTTACGGCGGGCGCGAAGAAGGTGATCATGTCCGCGCCGTCCAAGGACGACACGCCGATGTTCGTGTTCGGCGTCAACCACGCGAAGTACGCCGGCGAGAAGATCGTCAGCAACGCGTCGTGCACGACGAACTGCCTCGCGCCGGTCGCCAAGGTCCTCAACGACGCCTGGGGCATCAAGCGCGGGCTCATGACCACGGTGCACGCGGTCACCGCGACGCAGAAGACCGTGGACGGCCCATCCAACAAGGACTGGCGCGGCGGCCGGGGATTGCTCGAGAACATCATCCCCTCGTCGACCGGCGCGGCCAAGGCCGTCGGCAGGGTGATCCCCGAGCTCAACAAGAAGCTGACCGGCATGTCGTTTCGCATCCCCACGTCCGACGTGTCGGTGGTCGACCTGACCGTCGAGCTCGCGCGCCCCGCGAAGTACGAGGAGATATGCGCCGCGATGAAGGCCGCCGCCGAAGGGCCGATGAAGGGCGTGCTCGGCTACACCGAGGACAAGGTGGTGGCCACCGACTTCCGCGGCGAGTCGCGCACGTCGGTGTTCGACGCCGACGCCAGCATCGCGCTCGACGACACGTTCGTGAAGGTCGTGGCGTGGTACGACAACGAATGGGGCTACGCGAGCAAGGTTCTCGAGATGGCGCGCGTCATTTCAGGCTAGGCCGATCTTCGCATGCGGCGAACGGAGCCACACGGCCACGCATCGCGCGCGCTACTGAACGGCGCGCGCAGCGCGCTTGTGATCGGCGCGCTTCGTTGCCTTTCTGCGCGGTCGGCGCAGGGCCGCCCCAAGCCGACCGCGGAAGACCTACCGGCCGCAAATTGCGCAGCCCGGGCGACGCGAGCAGCGAGGCCCGAAGGGCGGCGAGCAAATGCGAGTCGGCGCCGTGAGGCGACGCGCCGTCGCTCCTTCTCAGTACTGCGGCGCAAAGAGCCGAGGCGCAGCGACCGCGGACACGTAATTTGCGGACGATGAATATTAGGCGACTCGAGGATGTCGATGTGCGCGGCAAGCGCGTGTTCATCCGCGCCGACCTGAACGTGCCGCAGGACGACGCCGGGCGCATCACCGACGACACCCGCATCCGTGCCTCGGTGCCCGGGATCCTGGACGCGCTCGCGCGCGGCGCCGCGGTGATGGTCACCTCCCACCTGGGACGGCCGGCCGAAGGCCAGTGGTCGCAGGCCGATTCGCTCGCGCCGGTCGCCGAGCGGCTCGCGGAGCTTCTCGGCAAGCCGGTTCCGCTGGTTCGCGACTGGGTCGACGGCGGCGGTTGGCACGCCGCCTTGAAGCCGGGCGAGGTGGTGCTGCTCGAGAACTGCCGATTCAACCGGGGCGAGAAGAAGGACAGCGAGGAGCTCGCGCGCAGGATGGCGAAGCTCTGCGACGTCTACGTCAACGACGCCTTCGGCACCGCGCACCGCGCCGAGGCGACCACACACGGCCTCGCGCGCGCGGCGCCCGTGGCCTGCGCGGGCCCCCTGCTCGCCGCCGAGCTCGACGCCCTCACCCGTGCGCTCGCGTCGCCGAAGCGGCCGCTGGTCGCGATCGTCGCCGGCTCGAAGGTGTCGACCAAGCTCACCATCCTGCGCGCGCTCGCCGCGAAGGTCGACGTGCTGATCGTCGGCGGCGGCATCGCCAACACGTTCATCCTCGCCGCCGGCGGCGACATCGGCAACTCGCTGGCCGAGCCCGAGCTCGTGGCCGAGGCGAAGGCGATCCTCGACGCGTTCCCCGGCAAGGTGCCGATCCCGGTCGACGCGGTCACCGCCAAGGAATTCAAGGAGACCGCCAGACCGGTGCTGAAAGCGATCGAGAACGTGGAGCCCGACGACCTGATCCTCGACATCGGACCGACGACGGTGGCCGCACTCGTAACGGTCATCGCGCGCGCGGGCACGATCGTCTGGAACGGGCCGGTCGGCGTGTTCGAGTTCGACGCGTTCGCCGGCGGCACCAAGGCCCTTGGGGAGGCGATCGCCGCCAGCGCCGCGTACTCGCTCGCGGGCGGCGGCGACACGGTGGCGGCGATCGCGAAGTTCGGCCTCGCCGATCGCATCGACTACATCTCCACCGGCGGGGGCGCGTTCCTCGAGTTCCTCGAGGGCAAGACGCTGCCGGCGGTAGCGGCGCTCGAATTGCCGTAACATTCGCGCCATCGCCTACGAAGACGCGAGGCTGTCTCGTGCCGCGCAGCACCAAGATCGTCGCCACCATCGGACCGGCGTGCAGCTCGCCCGCCGTGCTGTCGCGCATGCTCGCGGCCGGTGTGGACGTGGTCCGCCTGAATTTCTCGCACGGCTCGCCGGCGGATCACGTCGAGCGCGCCGCGATGGTGCGCGAGTGCGCGCACAAGCTCGGGCGCGAGGTCGCGATCATGGCCGACCTGCAGGGTCCGAAGATCCGCGTCGGCAAGTTCGCGGCGGGCAAGGTCGAGCTCATCGCCGGCCAGCCGTTCATCCTCGACGCCGAGTGCGAGCTGGGCGACGAAACGCGCGCCGGCCTCGACTACAAGGAGTTACCGCGCGACGTGGGACCCGGCGCCGTGCTCCTGCTCGACGACGGCCTCATCCGGCTCAACGTCGAAGACGTGGATGGCCCGCGCATCCGCACCACCGTGGTGATGGGTGGAATCCTGTCCAACAACAAGGGCATCAACCGCCTGGGCGGCGGCTTGACCGCGCCGGCGCTCACCGCCAAGGACATGAACGACGTCAAGACCGCGGCGACGATCGAGGCCGACTACCTCGCGGTTTCGTTTCCCAAGAACAAGGAAGACATGTACATGGCGCGCCAGCTCCTGCGCGCCGCCGGCGGCCGGGGGCTCCTCATCGCCAAGATCGAGCGCGCCGAAGCGATCACGTTGCTGGACGAGATCATCGATTCGTCGGACGGCATCATGGTCGCGCGCGGCGACCTCGCGGTCGAGGTCGGCACCGCCGCGGTGCCCGGTCTGCAGAAGCGCATGATCAAGATCGCGCGCGAGCGCAACAAGCTGACGATCACGGCCACCCAGATGATGGAGTCGATGATCAACGCACCGGTGCCCACGCGCGCGGAAGTCTCGGACGTCGCCAACGCCGTCCTCGACGGCACCGACGCCGTGATGCTGTCGGCGGAGACCGCGGCGGGCAAGTATCCCGTGGAGACGGTCGAAACGATGGCGCAGATCTGTGTCGAGTCGGAGAAGTCCGACCAGGTCGAGCTCGACCGCGACTTCCTGAACCGCACGTTCACGCGCGTCGACCAGTCGATCGCGATGGCGACACTCTTCACCGCGTTCCATCTCAAGGTGACCGCCATCGCATCCCTGACCGATTCCGGGTCGACCGGGCTATGGATGTCGCGCCACAACTGCGGCTGCCCGATCTATGCGCTCACCCCCAAGGTCGAAACCCAGCGGCGGATGATGCTCTACCGCAACGTGCAGCCGCTGTTCCTCGAGCAGAGCGCGGACCGCGACGCCGTGCTGCTCGCGGCGGAGGCCTTGCTGGTCGCCGGCGGCCAGGTGCGACAGGGCGATCTCGTGGTGCTGACGATCGGCGAGCCGATGGGCAAGCCGGGGGGGACCAACACCATGAAGATCGTGAAGGTGGGTGAACAGCGTTCCTGATCGCGGGAACTGCGTCTACGGCGGTCCGAGCATCCGTCGCGTTGGAGCGTCGATAAAGCGTTCGACGCTCAACGCGCCGAATCCTCGTTGCGGGACAATGCGAAGATGCGCGGCAGTTTCACCTCGAGCCGTAGGGCGCGCGAACTGACGGTTCGTTGAAAATCCCACCGTGTCATCCCGAGGAGCGAAGGCGACGAGGGATCTGCTTTTTCGCAACTCGCTGATTGGTCGCACGATGGCAAGGCTATCTATGCCGTGCGCAGCCGGTGCGAGGACGGCGCCAGGCCGTGCGCATCGCGCTGCCCGGGCGCGGTGGCGGTGGCGACCGCCGTCAACTGGGGGTCCGCGTTTCTCGTGAGCCAATTCTTCCTGACCCTGGTCGGTGCGATCGGCATCTCCGCGACCTTCTGGCTGTTCGCGCTCTTCTGCGTGGCCGGCGGCATCTTCGTATGGCACCTGGTGCCGGAGACGAAGGGCAGGTCGTTGGAGCAGATCCAGGCGCTGTGGTCGGGCCGCGGCGCGCCGACGATTTCGCCGGCGGGCGTGTTCAGGTAGCTATTCGGGGCAACGCAGCGTCAGCGTTTGCAGAACCTCGCCGGTTGCCGCGTTCTGCACGAACGCCACCAGCGCCGGATGCCGCCCGCGCTCGGCCGGGGGCGCGACGGCCACGTCGACGGCCCGGTCGACCGCAAACGGGCCGTACAGCGCACGCACGACGTGGTCGTGCGTCAAGCGCACCCCGCGGTTCTCGCCGGCCTTGACCTCGGTCACGAGGCCGCTGTCCGTATACGCGAGCCACAGCGCGGCGTCGCGCCGCGCGGACGCGTCGACGTGGGCACGCGCCGTCGCCTGCCCGGGCCGGAAATCGAGGCTGATCGTGGCGTGCGCGGCGCGAGCGCGGGCGGCCTTGGCGGCGGAGGCTGCGCGCTCGCGCCGCCCTGCGTCGACGTCCTTGCCCTGCACGAGAACCTGCGGCGTATAGACGAAGGTGGCGCCGTTCGCGCGCATGGCGGCGTACTGCCGCGCCGTGTACTGCGCCGAGGCGAAGCGGTCCTTCCAGCCCAGGCGGTCCCAGTAGTCGACGTGGAAGGCGAGGACGGATACGCCGGCCTCGCCGGGCGGAAACGTGGCCGACAGCCAGCGGTCGGCAGGCGGGCAGCTGCTGCAGCCTTCCGAGGTGAAAAGCTCGACCAGCGGCACGACGTCGCGGCCGGAGGTGGCCTCGCAGGCGGGCACGGCGTGGGCGGAGCTCACGGCGAAAAGGCAGGCGGTAACGGCCAGGCGCGCAAGGTAGCTCATGGCGCCTTGGTCGCAGCGGGCAAGCCTGAGCTTACGCGTGCTAGCATGCTCGCAAAGACGAGGTTCCAATCGGGGAGGCAGTCATGGGCATCATGAGCATCATCGGGATGATCGTCGTCGGCTTTATCGTCGGGTTGCTAGCGCGCTTCTTCTACCCCGGGGCGGTTGCCATGGGCTTCTGGATGACCACTCTGCTCGGCATCGGCGGCTCGCTGGTGGGCGGCGTGGTTACGAGCCTGATTTTCCGGACGCCGGACGGGAAGTTCCATCGCGCCGGCTGGATCATGTCCATCATCGGCTCCATGGTCCTGATCTGGGCCTACCTCAACTTCGCCCGCTGATCGGCCGTCCGCAAGGCGGTTCCGGTCACGCCGGCCGGCGCTGTTGATCACGCCGTCATGAGGCCCGCACGATGACCTACGTCGTCGGTGTCGATATCGGCACGCAAAGCACGAAGGCGCTCCTGTGCGACGAGCGAGGACGCATCGTCGCCCAGGACAGCGTCGCGTATCAGCCCGACACGCCCAAGCCGCTGTGGGCCGAGCAATGGCCGTCGGTGTGGTTGCGCGCGGTCGAGGATTCGATCGTCGGCTGCATGCGGCAAGCCGCCGACAACGAGCGCGGGTTCGTGCCGGCCGGTGTCGCGGCGGTCTGCATCAGCAGCCTGTACGGGGGCTCCGGCATACCGGTCGACGAGCGCATGGAGCCGTTGCACCCGTGCCTCATCTGGATGGATCGCCGCGCGGAAGCGGAAGTCGAGTGGGTCCGCGCGCACGTCGACCTCGACCGGCTGCGACGCATCACCGGCAACGGTGTGGACAGCTACTACGGCTTCACCAAGATGCTGTGGCTCAAGAACCACCGGCCGGAAGTGTGGCGACGGACGCGCCACCTGCTGCCGCCCAATGCCTTCGTCATCCAACGCTTCACGGGCGAGGTGGCGGTGGATCATTCATCGGCGGGAAACATCGGCGGCATCTACGACATCCAGCGCCGGACGTGGTCGGCCGAGATGCTGGATGCGCTCGGGATTGCGGCTGCGTTGATGCCGGCGCGGCTGGTCGCCTCGACCGACATCGTCGGCGGCCTCACCGCCGAAGCCGCAACGAGGCTCGGACTCACGGCCGGCACCCCGGTGGTCGCCGGCGGCGTCGATGCCGCGGTGGCAACACTCGCCGCGGGCGTCACGCAGCCGGGCCAGCACGTCGCGATGATCGGGTCGAGCATGTGCTGGGGATTCGTCAATCCCGCGGTCGACGCCCGGCACGGCCTCGTCGCGATGCCGAACGTCGTCCACGGCGAGCGCGACGCGTACGTGTTCGGCGGCGCGATCACCGCCGGCGCGGCCGTCACCTGGTTTCGCGAGAACTTCTGCCGCGACGAGGCGGACGCGGCCGCGCGCAGCGGCACCGACGTTCACGACCGGATGGAAGCCGCCGCGGCGGGAGTCGCCGAAGGCTCCGAAGGCGTGCTGTTCCTGCCGTACCTCATGGGCGAGCGCAGCCCCGTGTGGGACGGCAAGGCGAGCGGCGCGTTCGTCGGGCTCACCCTATATCACCGGCGCGCTCATCTTTATCGCGCGGTGCTCGAAGGCGTGAGCCTCGCCCTTCGCCACAACATCGAGGCCGGCGCGCGCGGCGCGCCGGCGCTGGACGAGCGCCTGGTCGTGGTCGGCGGCGCCGCGCGGTCGGACCTTTGGATGCAGATCATCGCCGACGTGACCGGCCGGCCCGTGTTCACCATCGAGCAGGAGGTGGAGGCCGCGCTGGGCGCCGCGCTGCTCGCCGCCCTCGCCGTGCGCCTGGTCACCGAAGAGGACGTGCGGCGCGGCTGGGTCACGCTCGGCGCACGAGCTACGCCCTCGCCGCGCGCGCGCGCGGTGTACGACCGCCTGTTCGCCACCTACAAAGCGCTGTATCCCGCCCTTGCGGCGACGATGCACGACCTTTCCGAGCAAGCCTCGGCAGCGAGGGCCCCGAAGTGAATCGGAAGACGCAGGTCGGCATCCTTGGCGCGGGCCCGGCGGGGCTCATGCTCTCGCATCTCCTGCATCGCGCCGGCATCGCGTCCGTCGTGCTCGAGGCGCGCGACCGCGATTACGTCGAGCAGCGCGTGCGCGCGGGCGTCCTGGAACAGGGCGTGGTCGACCTCCTCAACGAGGCAGGTGTCGGCGAGCGCATGCAGCGCGAGGGCCTGCGCCACGAGGGCATCGAGCTGCGCTTCGGCGGGACCGGCCATCGCATCGACTTTCCCTCGCTCACCGGCGGCCGCGCGATCATGGTGTACGGCCAGCAGGAAGTCGTGAAGGACCTCATTCGCGCGCGGCTCGCCGACGGCGGCACGATTCTCTTCGACGTGGCGAACGCGATGCCGCAAGGCTTCGACACCGGCAAGCCGTCGATCCGCTACACCCACGCCGGCGCGGAGCACATGCTCGCCTGCGACTTCATCGCGGGCTGCGACGGCTTCCACGGTGTCTCCCGGCAGGCGATCCCCGCGGGGGCGCTATCGGCGTTCGAGCGGACGTATCCCTTCGCGTGGCTCGGCATCCTCGCCCAGGCGCCGCCGACGCACGACGAGCTCATCTACGCCTACCACGATCACGGATTCGCCCTGTACAGCATGCGCTCGCCGCAGATTACGCGGCTGTACCTGCAGGTGGCGCCGGACGCGGACCTCGCGGCGTGGCCCGACGCGCGCATCTGGTCCGAGCTCCACGCCCGCCTCGAAACCGGCGACGGCTGGAAGCTGACCGAGGGGCCGGTGCTCGAGCGGCTGCTCGCCCCCATGCGCAGCTTCGTCGCCGAGCCGATGCGCTTCGGGCGGCTGTTCCTCGCCGGCGACGCGGCGCACATCGTGCCGCCGACCGGCGCCAAGGGCATGAACCTCGCGATGGCCGACGTGCGCACGCTGGCGCACGCGCTGGCCGGGTTCTACGCCACCGGCCGCGAGGACGGGCTCGCCGCGTACTCGCCGACATGCCTCGCCCGCATCTGGCGCGCGGAGCACTTCTCGTGGTGGATGACCTCCATGCTCCACCGCTTTCCCGACGACGACGCCTTCGGCCGCCGCCTGCAGCGCTCGCAACTCGAGTACGTCACGAGCTCGCGCGCCGCGGCAGCGAGCCTTGCCGAGAACTACGTCGGCCTGCCGTTCGCCGACCTCGAGGAACTTCCCCATGCCTGAAGCCTTCATCTGCGACGCCATCCGCACGCCGTTCGGCCGCTACGGCGGCGGGCTCGCCCCGGTGCGCACCGACGACCTCGCCGCGATTCCGATCGCGGCGCTCATGGCGCGCAACGCAAGTGTTGACTGGGGTGCGGTCGACGACGTGATCTACGGCTGCGCCAACCAGGCCGGCGAGGACAACCGCAACGTCGGGCGCATGGCGCTGCTGCTCGCGGGCCTGCCGCCTGAAGTGCCGGGGAACACGGTCAATCGCCTGTGCGGGTCGAGCCTCGATGCGATCGCGATCGCCGCGCGCGCGATCCGAAGCGGCGAGACCGCCCTCATGATCGCCGGCGGCGTGGAGAGCATGACCCGCGCGCCGTTCGTCATGGGCAAGGCCGACTCCGCCTTCTCGCGCAGCGCGAGCATCCACGACACCACCATCGGCTGGCGCTTCGTCAACCCGCTCATGAAAGCGAAGTACGGCATCGACTCGATGCCCGAGACCGCGGAGAACGTCGCCGTCGAGTTCCATGTCCCGCGCACGGACCAGGACGCGTTCGCGCTGCGCAGCCAGGAGCGCGCCGCCGCGGCCATCGCCGCCGGCCGGCTCGCCGAGGAAATCGTGCCGGTGACGATCCCGGGCAAACGCGGCGAGCCCACTGTCGTCGCGCAGGACGAGCATCCGCGCGCCACGACGATGGACGCACTCGCCAAGCTCAAGGGCATCGTCAAGCCCGACGGCACGGTCACCGCCGGCAACGCGTCCGGCGTGAACGACGGCGCCTGCGCGCTCGTCCTCGCGTCGGAAGAAGCGGCGAAGCGTCATGGATTGACGCCGCGCGCGCGCGTAGTCGCGTCGGCCACCGCCGGTGTGGCGCCGCGCATCATGGGATTCGGCCCGGCGCCGGCCACGCGCAAGGTGCTCGCGTTGGCGGCTCTGAAGATCGCCGACATGGACGTGATCGAGCTCAACGAGGCGTTCGCGGCGCAGGCGCTCGCGGTGACGCGCGACTTAGGTCTTCCCGACGACGCCGCGCACGTCAATCCCAACGGCGGCGCGATCGCCCTCGGCCATCCGCTTGGTGCGAGCGGCGCGCGGCTTGCCGCCACCGCGATGTACGAGCTTGCCCGCCGCAAGCGCCGCTACGCCCTCGCCACCATGTGCATCGGTGTCGGGCAAGGCATCGCCATGGTCATCGAGCGGGTCTGACCGGAACGTGACCGGCAACCCCCTGCTCGCTCCTTGGGACGGGCCGTTCGGCCTGCCGCCGTTCGCCGCGATCCGCGTCGAGCACGTAGCCCCCGCGCTCGACGCGGCGATGGTCGAGCACTTGCGGGAAGTTCGCGCGATCGCCGGCTCGGCGGACCCGCCCACGTTCGAGAACACGATCGTCGCGTTCGACATGAGTGGGCGCGCGCTGGAGCGGGTCACTCCGGTCTTCTTCGCCCTCGCCTCCACCTGCGCGACACCCGAGCTGCAGGCGGTGGAGCGGGAGTACGCCCCTCGTCTTTTCGCGCACTACGCCGCGGTCCGGCTCGACGCGAACCTGTTCGCGCGCATCGACGCGGTGTACGCGCAACGTGACGCGCTCGGGTTGTCAGCGGAGGCCATGACCTTGGTCGAGCGCACCTGGCTCGACTTCGTGCACGCCGGCGCGCGCTTGCCGGCGCCCGCACGCGCGCGCGTGGCGCAGATCGAAGAGCGTATCGCCGCGCTGTCGACTCAATTCCGCCAGAACGTGCTCGCCGACGAGGAGGAATGGCTGCTCCCGCTGCGCGACGAGGCCGATCTGCGGGGGTTGCCGGAAGACCTGCGCAGCGCCGCCCGCGGGATCGCCCGCGAGCGCGGCATCGCGCACAGCCACGCGATCGCGCTGTCGCGCTCGGCGGTGATGCCCTTCCTCACCCACTCGGCGCGCCGCGACTTGCGCGAGCAGGTATTCCGGGCGTGGACGAGCCGCGGCGAGCACGAGGGCCCGCGCGACAACCGCCCGGTCATCCGCGAACTCCTCGCGCTGCGCAAGGAGCTCGCGCAGCTCCACGGCTACTCGACCTACGCCGACTTCGCACTCGTGGACCGCATGGCGAAGACGCCGGCCGCGGCCCACGCGCTGCTCACCCAGGTCTGGGGACCGGCTTGCGCCAGGGCAGCCAGCGAGCATGAAGTCCTCGCCGCCGAGGCGCGTGCGCACGGGGACAACGCCGACCTCGCGCCGTGGGACTGGCGCTACTACGCGGAGAAGCTGCGCGCAGCGCGCTACCAGCTCGACGAAGCGCAAATCAAGCCGTACTTCCCGCTCGAGCGGATGGAGGCCGCCGCGTTCGACTGTGCACGGCGCCTCTTCGGCATCGAGTTCGTCAGGCGCCCCGACCTCGCGGGCCCGCATCCGGACGTGCGCGTGTTCGAGGTGCGC
>JADLEZ010000120.1 GCA_020845855.1 Burkholderiales bacterium | reverse complement strand
TTCGCGAAACAGATCGCCCTTGTCCATTCCTGGATCGGCAACGTCGAGCGCGCGCCGATAGAGGTCATCGTCGATGGTGACCGTCGTTCTCATGCGAGCCTCAGGAGCCGAAAATGATGCATTGTAGCATCAAATGCGATGACAACAGGGAACGAGCCGTCAGGACGGCGCGTCCCACGCGCCGCCACCCGCCCGCCGGCCTATTGCAGCTCGCGCAGTGCCGCAAGCGCCCGGTCGACGCGATCGACGGCAAGCACCCGAACGTCGTCCATGCCCTGTTTCGGTTTATTGGCGGACGGGATCAGCACGGTAGTGAAACCGAGTTTGGCCGCTTCCCGGATACGCTCCTGTCCGCGCTGCACGGGGCGGATTTCGCCTGCGAGCCCTACTTCACCGAAAACCAGAGATTTCGTCGGCAATGGTCTGTTTTTCAACGATGATTCGATTGCCAACAAGACTGCCAGATCGACCGCCGGCTCGAGGATGCGCACACCCCCGACGGCGTTGACGAACACGTCGTAGCCGCCCGTGTCCACTCCGCCGTGGCGGTGCAGGACCGCGAGCAGCAGCGCGAGCCGTTGCGGGTCGAGCCCCACGGCCAGCCGCCGCGGCACGCCACCCTGCACCGGGTCCAAAAGCGCCTGGATCTCGACCAATAGCGGCCGCGAGCCTTCCAGCGTGGCGACGATCGCGGAGCCCGCAACCGGCTCGCCGTGCTGCGACAGGAACAGCGCGGACGGGTTGGCCACCCCCTTCAAGCCCCGCTCGGTCATCGCGAACACGCCGAGCTCGTTGGCGGCGCCGAAGCGGTTCTTCATCGCCCGCACCAGGCGAAAGCTCGAGTGCGGGTCGCCCTCGAAGTACAGGACGGTGTCGACGATGTGCTCGAGCACCCGCGGCCCGGCGATGGCGCCTTCCTTCGTCACGTGACCGACGAAGATCACCACCACCCCGCGCTGCTTGGCAAGCCGGGTGAGCTGCGCCGCGCATTCGCGCACTTGCGCGACGCTGCCGGGGGCGGATTGCAGCGTCTCGGTGTAGATGGTCTGGATGGAATCGACGACCACGACCTCGGGCGCGGTCGCCGCGATCGTGGCCACGATCGCCTCGAGCTGCACTTCCGCCAGCAGCTCGATCGGCGCGTTGACGAGGCCCAGGCGCTGCGCGCGCAAGGCAACCTGCTCGACCGACTCTTCGCCGGTGACATACAGCGTGCGCCGCGCCGCGCCCAGCGCCGCCGACGCCTGCAACAGCAGCGTCGACTTGCCGATGCCGGGGTCGCCGCCAAGCAAGGCGACCCCACCGGCCACCAGACCGCCGCCCAGCACCCGGTCGAACTCCGACAAGCCGGTGGCGATGCGCTCGTTCTCCTGCGCCTTGACCGCCGCAAGCGGCGTGACCGCCGCGCGCGTGCCGGCCACGCTCTCGAAGCGCGCGGGCGCGGGTGCCGCCAGCGTCTCCACCAGCGTGTTCCATGCGCCGCACTGCGGGCACTGGCCCTGCCACTTGGGCACGCTGCCGCCGCATTCGGTGCAACTGTAGATCGTCTTCGCCTTCGCCATGCGTCACATCCGGCGCAGCACGTCGACCAGCGTGCGCGCCTCGGGAAAGTAGTGCTGCGCCACGAGCGCGAACGCCATCGCCAGCACGAACACGACGGTGAATGCAAGCCAGGTGTTGCCCAGTACGCTCGCCATCCAGCCGTGGCTGGCGAGGCGCCTCGCGCCGCGAACGAGACCCGCCGACAGCAGCGCCGCGAACGCCGCTTCTGCCAGGATCGTGGGCGCGGCGTAAATCAGCCAGACGACCGACCCGGCGACCGCGAGTGCGAGTGCCGCCAGCACGACGATCACGATCCCGGCGTCGCCCAGGTCGAGGCCGCCGGCGAGTGAGGATTCCGACGATGCGCCCGGCGAGGCTTCGCCGAAGCTCGCGGACGCCCCACCCTGACGAAGCAAAATGCGGTGGCGCAGCGCCTGCGCCGTGGCCGGTGGGTCCTCGCGGCGCAGCCGCATCGGCGGTTACGCGAGCTCGTGCGGCTGCACGACGGCGGTGCCGAGCTTGCCCACCACCACGCCGGCGGCCTCGTTGGCCACGCGTACGGCGTCGGGCAGCGCAGCGCCCGCCGCGAGCATGACACCGATGGTGGCGATCACCGTGTCCCCCGCACCCGAAACGTCGTACACCTCGCGCGTCTGGGCCGGTATGGTGAGCGCGCCGCCGGCGGTGAACAGGCTCATCCCCTCCTCGGAGCGGGTGATGAGCAGCGCGTCGAGATCGAGGTCGTGGCGCAGCGCCTCGGCCTTCGCGGCGAGGTCCGACTCGTCGTTCCAGCGCCCCACGACCTCGCGGAACTCGGCGCGATTGGGCGTGAGCAGCGTCGCACCGCGATAGCGCGTGAAGTCCTCGCCCTTGGGGTCGACCAGCACGCGCTTGCCGGCGGCATGCGCCCGCCCGATCATGGTCGCGATGTGCGCGAGCCCGCCCTTGCCGTAGTCCGACAGCACGACCACGTCGCAGTCGCCGAGCAGCCGATCGTAGTCGGCGAGCTTGGCGGCGAGCACCTCGTGCGACGGCGCGGTCTCGAAATCGATGCGCAACAGCTGCTGCTGGCGGCCGATCACGCGCAGCTTCACCGTGGTCGGCAACGTCGGGTCGCGCAACAGCGATGCCTTCACGCGCTCGCCGGCGAGCAGCTTGGCGAGCGCGGCGCCCGGCTCGTCGGCGCCGACCACCGACAGCAGCGTCGCCTGCGCACCGAGGGCGGCCGCGTTGCGCGCGACGTTGGCCGCGCCGCCGGGCCGCTCCTCGCTGCGCGCGATCTTCACCACCGGCACCGGCGCCTCGGGCGAGATGCGCTCGACCTCGCCGAACCAGTAGCGGTCGAGCATCACGTCGCCGACGACCAGCAGGCGCGCCGACGCGGCGGCGTCGCGATAAGAGGAGAACCTGGCGGTCACGGTCGTCCGATCCCGAAGTATTCGAGCCCCGCCGCGCGCACCCCCGCCGGCGGGTACAGGTTACGCCCGTCGAACACGAGCGGGGTGGCGAGCCTGCGCTTAATCTCCTCGAAGTCGGGGCTGCGGAACTCCTGCCATTCGGTGATCACGACCAGCGCGTCCGCGCCCTCGCAGGCCGCGAGCGGCGAGCCCGCGAATGCGACCTGCGGCGCCTGCGCGAAGATGCGGCGCGCCTCGCCCATCGCGACCGGGTCGTAGGCGACGATGCGCGCGCCGCGCTGACCGAGCTCGTCCACGATCACGCGCGACGGCGCCTCGCGCATGTCATCGGTGTTGGGCTTGAACGCGAGGCCCCACAGCGCGATGGTGCGGCCAGACAGATCGTTGCCCAGACGCGTCACGATCTTGTCCACCAGCACGCGCTTTTGCGCGTCGTTCACACGCTCGACCGCGGCGAGCAGCGCGAGCGGCCGGCCCTGCGTGCGCGCCGTGTGCTGCAGCGCCTTCACGTCCTTGGGAAAGCAGCTGCCGCCGTAACCCGCGCCCGGATAGAGAAAGTGATAGCCGATGCGCGGATCGGAGCCGATGCCCTGGCGCACCATCTCGATGTCGGCGCCAAGTCCGTCGGCCAGGTTCGCGAGCTCGTTCATGAACGAGATGCGGGTGGCGAGCATCGCGTTGGCCGCGTACTTGGTGAGCTCGGCGGAGCGCACGTCCATGACCAGGAAGCGCTCGTGATTGCGCATGAACGGCTGGTAGAGGTGGCGCAGGGTGGCGATGGCGTGCTCGTCGTCGGCGCCGACCACCACGCGGTCCGGGCGCATGAAGTCCTCGACCGCGGCGCCCTCCTTCAGGAACTCGGGGTTCGACGCCACCGCGAACGCAATCCGCGCGCCGCGCGCCGCGAGCTCGGCGGCGATCGCGTCGCGCACGCGGTCGGCGGTTCCCACCGGCACGGTGGACTTGTCGACGACGATCTTCGCAGCCTGCATGCGCCGCCCGATGTTGCGCGCGGCCTCGATCACGTACTTCATGTCGGCGCTGCCGTCCTCGTCCGGCGGCGTGCCCACGGCGATGAACTGCAACGCGCCGTGCGCGACCGACGCATCGACGTCGGTGGTGAAACGCAAGCGCCCGGCCGCGACGTTGCGGCGGATCATCGGCTCGAGACCCGGCTCGTGGATCGGCACGCCGCCCTCGGCGAGGATCGCGATCTTGCGCGCGTCGACGTCGAGGCAGAGGACATCGTTGCCCACTTCGGCAAAGCAGGTGCCGGTGACGAGTCCGACGTATCCGGTGCCGATCATGGTGATCTTCATGCGGCCGCCTTCGCGAGCGTGGCGTTGATCGCCGCCAGCGCGGCGACGGGGTCGGCGGCCTGCGTGATCGGCCGCCCGATCACGAGGTAGTCGGCGCCGTTGGCGAGCGCGGCTTCGGGGGTGACGATCCGCGCCTGGTCGTCCCTGGCGGCGTCGGCGAGGCGGATCCCCGGCGTCACCAGCTTGAAGCCCGGCCCGATCGCGCGGCGCAGCGCGGGCGCTTCCGGTGCGGCGCACACGACACCGTCGAGACCGCAGGCGTGCGTGAGCTTCGCCAGGCGCACGGCGAGCGATTGCGTGTCCCCGTCGTAGCCCACGTCGCGCAAGTCGCCATCGGTGAGGCTCGTGAGCACGGTGACCGCGACGAGCAGCGGCGGCGGCCCGACGGCGCGGTCGACCGCCTCGCGCGCCGCGGTGAGCATCGCCTTCCCGCCGCTGGCGTGCACGTTGAGCATGGCCACGCCCAGACGCGCGGCGGCGGCGCAGGCGCTCGCCACCGTATTCGGGATGTCGTGGAACTTCAAGTCGAGGAACACCGCGAAGCCGCGCTCGACCATGCGCCGCACCGGCTCCGGCCCCGCGGTGACGAACAGCTCCTTGCCGACCTTCAATCCGCACGCACGCGGGTCGAGGCGCTGCGCAAGCGCGAGAGCGTCCGCGGCGTTCGCGTAGTCCAGCGCAACGAATACCCGAGGAAGCGGCGTCATCACGGCTCTTCTGTCAACTGTCAACTGCCAACTGATCACGCATAGCCATCAGGAGTCTCAGTACGTTTGGGAGAATACGTCTCCCACTTGAGGCACCCTGGGCAGCGCCAGTAATACTGCTTCGCGCGAAAGCCACAATGGTCGCATTTGTACATGCCGAGCCGCTTGATATGTTGTGCCACGAGGCCCTTCACGAGCTCGAGGTCGTGCCGGCGCTCGGCGGGGGCCGCGAGGAGCTGTGCTTCCAGCAGCCGGTCGAGTCCGAGCAGCGTGGGGTTGCGCGCGAGCTCGTCCTTGATCAGCGCCGCCGCCGCGTCGGGACCCTCGTGCTCCAGCACCAGCGAAAAAAGCGCGTTCAGCAGATCGAGCGAAGGATACTGCGACTGGTACGCGCGCAGCACGCGGATGCCCTGCGCCGGGTCGGCGAGCTTGCGATAGGCGTCGGCGAAACGGTCGGCGGCGAGCGCCAGGAACGCGGGGCTCTGCGACTCGATCTTCTGCCACGCCGCGATCGCATCGGCAGCGGCGCCCTGCTGCATCCTGCCGTCGCCGGCAAGCAACGTGGCGCGCGTGCAGCCACGATAGGCCGTCAACGCGGCGTCCAGCGCCTGGGCCGACGTCGGGTAGTCCGGCCGCAGCAGCGCCGCCTGCGCCAGCTCGCAGTGATACTGCGCGATTTCCTTGAAGTACGGTTGCTTGGCGATCTCCTCCATGCGCCGCGTCGCGGCGATCGCCTTGGTCCAGTCCTTCTCGGTCTCGTAGATCGAGATGAGGTGACCGAGTGCTGCGTGCTCGTACGCCGTGCCGTTGAGCTTCGTGAACAGCTCTTCCGCGCGGTCGAGCAGGCCGGCGCGATGGAAGTCCTGCGCGAGCTCGTAGGTCGCGGTGACGCGCTTGTCCGCGGGCAGGTCGGGCCGGTCGAGCAGGTTCTGGTGCATGCGGATCGCGCGGTCGACCTCGCCCTGGCGGCGGAACAGCGATCCCAGCGCGAAGTGCAGGTCGACCGTCTGCGGGTCGACCTTGACCACCTCGATGAACGACTCGATCGCCTTGTCCGGCTGCTCGTTGAGCAGGAAGTTCAAGCCGCGGAAGTAGGACAGCGGCAGCGCGCGCGACTCGCGCAACAGGTGCTTGATGTCGATGCGGGCGGCGATCCAGCCCAGCGCGAAGAACACCGCCGGGATCGGCAGCAGCCACCACAGCTCGAAATCCATTCAACGTCCATGCACACGCGCGTGGCGCGTGTGCATCACTCCATTTCCCCTCTCCCGCCAACGGGAGAGGGAGAAGGGGTGAGGGCCGGCGCATTCCCCCGCTGCTCGCGCCGCAACTTGTTCAATTGGCGCTTGAGCCTCGTCGCGCGCACCGCGCCCGCGAGCAGCCCCGCCGCCGCACCGCAGGCGAACGCGACCAGCACCACCACGACGAGCGGCGCCTCCCACTGCGCGACGTTGAAGAACTTGAGGGTCGCCTTCTCGCTGTTCTGCAGCGACAGCCACACCAGCGCGAGGAAGACCGCGAAGATGACGAGGAACCGTAGGAATCCCATCTCAGCAGTAAGTAGGGTCAGACCCTACTTTCCACTCCCCCTGGACTCTTGGCATCGTCGTAATCGCGTAAGTATAAGTAGGGTCTGACCCTACTTACTTCGGAGCTTCGCTGGTGAAATCCACGCGCTCGCGCAGCTCCTTGCCGGCCTTGAAGTGCGGCACGTACTTCTGCGGCACCTGCACCTTCTCCCCGGACTTCGGATTGCGCCCGGTGCGCGGCGGCCGGTAGTTCAAGCCGAAGCTGCCGAACCCGCGGATCTCGATGCGCTCGCCCTTCGCGAGGGACTCGCCCATCGCGTCGAGGATCATCTTCACCGCGAGCTCGGCGTCCTTGGCCACCAGCTGCGGAAACTGCGCGGCCAGGCGGTCGATCAGCTCCGATTTGGTCATCACGTCGCTTTCGCGTTCTCCGTCGACGATCAACCGCCCGTCTTGGTATCGGACAGCTTGGCCTTGAGCAGCGCGCCCAGGTTGGTGGTGCCGGTGTTCGCACCCTGGTTCTCCGCGCTCATCCGCTGCATCGCCTCGCCTTCCTCGGCGTTGTCCTTGGCCTTGATCGACAGGTTGATGCTGCGGTTCTTGCGGTCGACGTTGATGATCATCGCCGTCACGGCGTCGCCTTCCTTCAGGTGCTGGCGCATGTCCTCCACGCGGTCGCGCGAGAGCTCGGACGCGCGCAGATAGCCCTCGATGTCGCTGCCGAGATTGACCACCGCGCCCTTCCCGTCGACCGACTTCACGGTGCCCGGCACGATGCTGCCCTTGTCGTGCATCGCCACGAAGTTGGTGAACGGGTCGCCTTCGAGCTGCTTGATGCCGAGCGAGATGCGCTCGCGCTCGACGTCGATCGCGAGCACCACGGCTTCCACTTCCTGGGCCTTCTTGTAGTCGCGCACGGCCTGCTCGCCGGCGGCCGACCACGACAGATCCGACAGGTGGACGAGGCCGTCGATGCCGCCGGGAAGGCCGACGAACACGCCGAAGTCGGTGATCGACTTGATCATCCCCTTCACCCGATCGCCCTTCTTGTGGTTCATCGAGAACTCGTCCCACGGGTTCGGCATGCACTGCTTCATGCCGAGCGAGATGCGGCGGCGCTCCTCGTCGATCTCGAGGATCATCACCTCGACCTCGTCGCCGAGCTGCACGACCTTGGTCGGATGGATGTTCTTGTTGGTCCAGTCCATTTCCGAGACGTGGACGAGGCCTTCGATGCCCGACTCGATCTCGACGAACGCGCCGTAGTCGGTGAGGTTGGTCACCTTGCCGAAGAGCCGGGTGCCGGTCGGATAGCGCCGCGCGAGGCCGATCCACGGATCGTCGCCGAGCTGCTTCAAGCCGAGCGACACGCGGTTCTTCTCCTGGTCGAACTTCAGCACCTTGGCGGTGACTTCGTCG
>JADLEZ010000119.1 GCA_020845855.1 Burkholderiales bacterium | reverse complement strand
CGCATCGGCTTCGTCGTGCGCAGCGAGGAGCCGGACCCGCGCAATCCGGCGCTGTTCGTGCCGTCGTCGGTGACCATCGACAACAAGACCGGAACGCGCCAGCCGGAGTGGCTGTTCAATTGCCCGGCGAACACCGACGCAGCCTGCCAGGGCCGGGTCGCGATTTCGGCTGGCGCGGCGGCCCCCAACGTGCGGCTCGACGGCTGGCGCTACCGCGTCTACGAGACGGTGATTCCCCTGCGCAACTCGATCTTCAACGCGACGCTCCCGCAACCGCCACCGCAACCATGACCCTCGCCGCCGCTCCTCTTTTTCTGCGCGCGCCCCGCCGCCAGCGCGGCGTGGTGCTGTTCGTCGCCCTGATCGCGATGGTCATCTTAAGCCTCGCCGGCGTGGCGCTCGTGCGCGCCGTCGACACCAGCATGGGCGCGGCCGGCAACCTCGCGTTCCGGCAATCGACCATCGCCCCGGTCAACGAGGCGATCGAGGAGGCGGTGAACGTGATCTTCAAGGCAAAGACGCTGCCGGCGACCAACGTCGACAACCCCGCCTTCAACTACTACGCGTCGCTGCAGCCGAACGAGAGCAAGAACGGGGTTCCCGACGTGCTGCGCGGCAGCTACGCCACGATGACCGCGGCGTACACCGGCGCGGGTCTGACCGGCGTGCACAACGACGCGGTCAGCGCCACCGAGGTGCGCTGGGTGGTCGAGCGCGTCTGCAACATGGCGGCCACTACGAAGGAAGAGCTCATCGAGCACTGCGACCTCGTCCCGCCGAAGGTCGTCAGCGCCGGCACCGACAACGAATACAAGAAGGTCGACCTGCCGCCGATCCCGATCTTCCGCGTCACCGTGCGCGCCGACATCCCCAACACCAACACCGCGACGTACGCGCAGACGTTCGTCAAGTGAACACCCCCGACAAGCTCCAGGGAGCTTCGATCATGCGGCCCACGACCCCGTTGCGTCTTCTCGTCACGCGAATGCTGTCCGCGCTCCTCGCGTGGTCCATGGCCTTCGGCCCGGTGACCGCCGCCTACGCCGAGCCCACGCCGCTGGCCGACGTGCCGATCGCCGCCAAGGTCAGCGCCAAGCCCAACATCATCTATACGCTCGACGATTCGGGCAGCATGCAAGAGAACTTCCTGCCGGATTACGTGACCAACGCCGGCACGTCGATTCCGCTCAGCAACATCACGCGCGCGGGGAACATCGCAACCGCAACGCTCTCCGCGGCGAACTGGGCGCTCTTGTCGGTGGGAGACTTCGTCACGGTGGCGGGCGTCAACCAGCCCGAATACAACGGGTACTACGAGATCCTCAGCAAGCCCACGGGCACCACCTTCACTTACCAGCTCGCACCCCCCCTTCCCGTCGGTACGACCACGACGGGGACGCGCGTGCTCTTGACGAGCTCCGCCTACTGCCGGGGCGGCGTGTCGACCGCGACTTGCGCGCGGCAGCCGATGAACATATCCCAAGGCGTGGTCTGGCTAACCAGCATCGAGCGCCCTCTGCCGCTCGCCACCGGCGGCGTCGTCACCGCCACCGCCAAGTGGACGGGCGCGCTCCCCAGTTCCGTCTACAACCAACTCGGCGTCCTGCAGGACGGCGACGAGGTACTCATCCAGCACTCGGCGGCCACCCCCATCCCGGCCACCGTGTCGGCGCCTTACTACGGCCTGTTCACGATATCGAACGTCGCGCGGTCCGTCACGCTAGGGGTGGGCACGGTCACGTTCACCTACCAGATCACCGCCGTCGGCAGCCCCCTGGCCCAGCAGACGCCGCGGTTTGCCACCGGAAACAGGCAGCTCGTCCTCACGGGGGGGACGTTCGCGGCGCCACCCCTGCACGCTTCGGAATTCAACCGGCTCGCGTACAACCCGAGCGTGACCTACTATGCGCCGAAAAAAGCCGATGGCACGCCGCTCACCAACGCCCGCACGGATACCGACGGAAACTACGCGACCACCTTGCTCGCCTGGAACTCGGCGTCGGTCGACCGCGACCCGTTCGACGCTTTCGAGCGCACCCTGCATCCGGCCAAGACGATGTGGCCCGCCAACACGTTCGACACACTTGGCGCGCGCGTGAACGTTCCGCTGTACTGCAACTCCGATTGGCCGCTTCTCGTCAACGACGCGAACTGGCCGGCCGGCCCGAACGGCATCCAGGTCCTCGACGTGGGTGACCACAACGGCCAGTATTCGGCCTCCGCGGGCCAGCATTGCCGCATCAACGGCACGGCTTACGCCGCACTCGGAACTTCCCCCGCCGTCACCGACGACTACAACTACCCTTGGCAACCCACCGCCGGGGTCGGCGCCCAGTTCTTCTGGCGGACCCTCAACGTCAAGTCCCTTTGGTGCGACAAGACGTCTCCCTATTGGCCGCGCAACGGGACGATCATCGGTTGCAACGGCGGCACCTTCAACCCGCCGTCGACGATCGCGCAATACTGCCAGAACGGCGGCAACGACAGTGTTTGCACGGGCGACTATTCGTCTGGCCTCACGTACGTGGATGTGGCCACCGGCAGCGAGACTTGCGACCTGAGCGCCGAGTGGTGTTCGACGACGGGCCTTCCCGCCGTGGGCGTGCCTCCGGAATGCCGGGCGTGCCGCTGCGTTCCCAACACGCCGCGGACCCTCGGCACGTGCTACCGGTCCGATACCAATTTGCCGGGCTCCGGCTCTTGCAACTGCACGGGCCTAGGCTGCTCGCCCCCCGCGTGCCCCGACTTCACCATCACGCCGGCCACGTGCACCGGTGGAACGCCCGTCTATGCCAACACCCCGGCGACGAGCGCAAACTGCACTTCGTTCCTCTGGGATCCGATAACCGGGCAGAACCAAACGGTGACCCTCCTGGACGACGCCGGCGCACCCGGCACCGTCGGGGCGGCGGGCACCACCTGCCGGCATAACAATTACACCTATGCCGTGGGCGGCGCCGCGGGGCCCAACAAGTACGGCTATGCCCCTCACCTCTTCCCGGGCGAGGGCGCCGGCACGGCGCAGAAATTCGACACGCAGGTGTACACCTACTGTCCTGCCGTGGGCACCCAGGTGGCGATCCCCCGCCACTATTACATCATCGACTCGGTCGATTTCTGCGCCACCAGGAACGCCACTGCGAATGACCAGTGGCGCGGGTTCGGGACCGGCGTCTGCCAGGACCGGAACGACCTCGGCCAGTACAAGGACGTGGCGTACGGCAAGTTCACCCGCATCGACCTTTTCCCCGGGAACCCGCGGCTCTTCCCCGGCAACGCCAACTACGCCGCCACCGCGGCGACCGCGCCGTATCCGAAGGGCTCTCCGTTGGCGCCGGCCGGTCGCGTCTTCCTCGATGCCACTCCCACGCCGGAGAACTCCGAGGCCGTCAACTACGCGAACTGGTACGCGTACTACTCCACGCGCCTCAACGCCGGCAAGTCGACGTCGGCCACCGCGTTCTCGTACCTCACCAACGTGCCCCCGGATCCGATCGCGTATCGTGTCGGCTTCCACAACCTGGGCGAGGAGCCGGTCAACTACGGCGGCAGCGGCACGCCCATCATCTGGCTCGACGTCGCGGACTGGACCCAGGCCCAGCGCGACGCGTGGTACGCGCAGCTCTTCGGGATCTATGTGTCGACCTTCAAGACGCCGATCATGAGCGCCATGCTGCGCATCGGCAACTTGATCGAAACCGGGGGCTCGGGCGGCTTAGGCGCCTCGACCAACCCGCTGCCGGGCTCGGCGGCGGACCCCATCGACAAGAAGCCCGACCAGTCCTTGATCAGTTGCCAGAACAACTACCACATCCTGTTCACCGACGGTAAGCAGAACCAGGTCACGGGCACTACCCTGGCCGGTGACCAGGACGCGACGGTTCCGGGCAGCCTCGCCGCGATCCCGACGATCCCGCCCGAGAACGTGCTGGAGACGCTGCGTCCTCTGGCGGCGGGCTCCGCTGCCTGGCCGCGGCCGTTCGTCCAGGGCACGCCCGCCGTCAGCGACACGCTGTCCGACATCGCGACTTACTACTGGTCGCGCGACCTGCGGCCGAGCCTCAAGAACGACGTGCCCGCCTCGTCGAGCAAGGGGACCAACGACCTCGATCCGACCAAGGACGTCGCGTGGTGGCAGCACGTCAACTTTTCCGCGATCTCGTTCGGCGCGGAAGGCACGCTCGACGCGGTCAACCAGCCGTTGACCGTCGCGCGCCTGACTCCGCAGTCACCCCCCGACACGCCGCATCCGTTGGGCAACCTGAGCTGGCCGGACCTCACCGCGCCGTGGAACCCGATCAAGCCACGCGGCGCCGCGCAGGGCGCGGTCGCCGTGGACGACCTGTGGCACGCCACGATGATGTCGCGCGGTACGTTCGTGTTCGCGCGCTCGCCGATCGAGGTGTCGATGGGGCTCGCGAGGATCCTGGCGGGCATCCAGAACCAGCGCAAGTCGCGCGCGGGCGCGGCCTTCGGCGGCCGGGTGCTCAACAACCTCAACAACATCATCTTCGAGCCCACGATCGAGCCGGGTTGGGCCGGCGACCTCCTGAAGGTCGAGATCAATCCCGCCGACGGCGCCGAGGTCAGGACCTGGTGGCAGGCGAGCCAGACGCTCGCCGACCAGATCGACCCGGTGAAGCTCGGCTGCGTCACCATACCGCCCGCGGCCCCGTGCGAGCCGTGGCTGGACCCGCAACATCGGCGCATCGTCACCCTCACCGGTTCGACCGGCCCCGGCATCCCGTTCCAGTTCGCGGACCTGTCGCCCCAGCAACTGGACTCGCTCGGCGCGAACGACACGCAGCGCAAGAAGGTCATCGCCTACCTGCGCGGCGGCAAGACCTGGTACGACGGCACGAAGGACCACGTGATCGAAGGCATCTCCGTGGGACAGTTCCGGGTGCGCTCCGGCGTGCTGGGCGACCTCGCCAATGCCCAGCCGGTGATCGTGTTCGCGCCGGACCGTCCGTACTACGGTCCGACCTCGGGCGGCGGCACGGACCCCGGTTATGAGCAGTTCAAGATCGACAAGGCGGGGCGCGCGCCGCGGGTGGTCGCCCCCGCCAACGACGGCATGGTGCACGTATTCGACACCGGGCCGATGGGTGTGGACCCGATGGTGGCGGGTGGCGGCACCGAGGTCTTCGCGTTCATACCGCGTGCGCTCATGCGCGGTGTCGTCGGTTCGTCGGAAGATCCGAGCAGCCTGCAGGCGCTGACCTACCAGGACGGCGGCGTACCGATCTACCGCCATCACATGTATGTCGACTCCTCGCCGCGTGCCGCCGACGTGCAGTTCTCCGACGACTCCTGGCACAGCATCGTCGTCGGCGGCCTGGGCAAGGGTGGCAACAGCTACTACGCCCTCGACTTGACCGACGCCGACGCCGCGGATGAAGACGCGGCGGCCGCCAAGGTGCTGTGGGAGTGGAGTGACCCGGAAGTCAAGTACTCCTCCGGCCGCCCGGTGATCGTGAAGGTGCGCGATTCGGCGTACCCCAACGGGCGCTGGGTGGTGATCGTCACCGGCGGCTACGACAATGCGTCCGGTCTTGGCAAGGTGTTCATCCTGGACGCGCAGACGGGCAACCTGCTGAGCACGATCACGACCGCGGCCGGCTCCCCGCCGGGCGTGGGCCTGCCCACGATTCCGTCCACGGCGTCGGGCCTTGCGCAGATCCATGCGTTCGTCAAGAACCAGAGCAACCAGATCGCCGAGCAGATCTACGGCGGCGATCTGCTCGGCAACGTGTGGCGCATCGACGTCTCGGTGGCGGACTCGTACAAGACGGCGCCGGCGGTGTTGTTCGCGGAGCTCACCGCTCCGGATGGCACTGCGCAGCCGGTGACGGTCGCGCCGCAGATCGAGATCGACATCAGCAACGGCGTGGACCGCTACCTGTTCATCGGCACCGGCCGCCTGCTCGAGACCTCGGACCTGACGCTGCCGACCCCGCCGCAAACGCAAACGATGTACGCGATCCGCGACGGCACGCTGCAGACGCCCTCGACCACCGGGCTGCCGATCCTCCCGCGGGTGACGATGGCGTCGATCGACACCGCTTCGAAAGGCGTCAACGCGATTGTCGGCGGTGCGCCCAACGGCTGGTATCACGATCTGCCGAACGAGATCGGCGATTCGCAGCGCATCGTCGTCGACCCGCAGGCGGACGTGAATATCGCGGCTTACGTGGGCACCAAGGTCCAGGACGACCCGTGCCTCATCTCGCTGCCGGCAACGCTGTACGCGCGCGACTACACCACCGGGGAGTCGCTCGCGCTCGCCGACGACGGCGTGACGGTGATCTCCGGCATCGACTTCCTGTTTGGCCTGGTCGACATCGCGACCGTCGGCATGATCCAGGCCGACGGCAGCACCCAGGTGCTGGGTATCCTGGGCTCGCAGGAAGTGCCGGGGACCAAGCCTGCGAAGATCGAGAACAAGTTCACGGGCGTGGGCGACCGGCTGTCGTGGCGCCTGCTTGGTGGCGAGTGAGCGAGCGGGTCGAGGCGAAGCCGAGAGAGGCGCGAAGCGCGCGTCCGCGAGCGACCGAGCACGGCGGACACGCGGAGCGCGGCACTGCAGAGCGGCGCAAGGAGGCCGTGGTGTAGGAGAGGATCCGTCGCCGCGGCCCTGAAGGTTCCATCGCGTTTCGCGGCCGCCTGATTGACGTCAGGCGGCCGCGAGTGCTTTTATCGCCGACAGGTTTCTTCGACCATGACGGTGAATCTCAACTCCCGCGGAACGACCCTGATCTGGGCGCTCGGCGCGTCGGTGGCGGTGCATGCCGGAATCGTCATCGCGACGCTGGCCGGCGCCCCGCAGTCCGGGGTTGCTTCGCTCAACCCGCGCCCGCTCATCGCGGCCTTCGCGCCGCCGCAGGTCGTGCCCACCGAGCCGACCGTCATTGCGAGCGTCACGCCCAGTGTCCTGGCCACGCCCGCCGCCGCGATGCCGGCGCCGCCCGCCCCGCCTTCGGCGCCCGCGAGCCCCGAGCCTGCGGCAGCCCCGCGGCGCGGCCCGGAGCGCGGGCTCGCCAAACTCGACGTGATCGCGATGCCGCTCACCGACAGGAACCGGCTGGGCGACTTCCTGGGCCGGCAAACGTCCGAGTTTCCGGTCGAGATCGACCGCCCGGTGCGCCTCGACGGCAAGGTCGTCGCGCAGTATCCGCCGGCTGCGCTGCGCGCAGGCCGCGAGGGCTCGGTCGCGGTCTGGTTCGTGGTCGACGCGAAAGGTGTAGCCGACGAGATTCACGTTCTCGACGGCGACGATGAGTTCGTGGCCGAGGTCCTGGCCGCGGTCCGCGCGGCGCGCTTCCTGCCGGCGGAGGACCGGCTTAGGCCCATCCGCTTTCCGCTGTCGCTCGAGTTCGACTTCCGTCTCGGTGGTCGCGAGGCCACGGCGGTAGGGCAGGCTTCCGCCCGCCGCGACGCCGCCGCCGCCGGGATGCGCTAGCGTAAGGCTAGCCTACGAGTCAGATGCTCGACATTCTCGCGTCGCTCCCTGTAACCGTGTCAAATTCTCGCGTCGCTCCGTATAACTACAACCGTGTCATCCCGAGCGAAGCGAGGGATCTGCTTTTGGCGCAAATCAACGGGTTGCGTGAAGCAGATTCCTCGTCGCATGCGCTCCTCGGAATGACACATGGGTATTTTCAACGAATTGTTAAATTTGGCTAGCTACCCGAGCATCGGCATGTGAAAGCCCGGCGCCGCGCTGCCGTCGTCGGGCCAGCGCGTGGTCAGCGTCTTGCCGCGGGTGTAGAAGCGCACGCCGTCCATGCCGTGGACGTTCAGGTCGCCGAACAGCGACGCGCGCCAACCGCCGAACGAATAGAACGCCATCGGCACCGGGATCGGCACGTTCACGCCGACCATCCCGACCTCGACGTCCTGCTGGAACTTGCGCGCGGCGTGCCCCGAGCGGGTGAAGATCGCGGTGCCGTTGGCGTACGGGTTGGCGTTGATGAGTGCGATGGCGTCGGTCAGCGACTCGGCGCGCAGCACCGACAGCACCGGCCCGAAGATCTCGTCACGGTAGATCGCCATGTGCGGCTGCACGCGATCGAACAGCGTCGGCCCGACGAAGAAGCCGGCCTCGTGCCCCGCGACTTTCGGATTGCGGCCGTCGACGACGAGACTCGCTCCCTCGGCGCATCCCTTATCGATGTACCCCTGGATGCGATCGCGCGCCGCGCTGGTAATCACCGGCCCCATCTCAACGTCGCTCTCGCCGGGTCCGACCGTGACCTGCCGCGCGCGCTCCGCAAGCTTCTTGACGAAGGGATCGCCCGCCTCGCCCACCGCGACCACCGCCGAGATTGCCATGCAGCGCTCGCCGGCCGAGCCGTAGCCGGCGCCGATGATCGCCTCGGTGGCGAAGTCGAGGTCGGCATCCGGCAGCACCACCGCGTGGTTCTTGGCGCCACCCAGCGCCTGCACCCGCTTGCCGTGGCGGGCGCCGGTCTCGTAGATGTACTTCGCGATCGGCGTCGAGCCGACGAAGGAAACCGCCCTGACGGTCGGGTGCGCGAGCAACGCGTCGACCGCCTCCTTGTCGCCGTGCACGACGTTGTACACGCCGTCGGGCAGGCCCGCCTCCTGCAACAGCTCGCCCATGCGCAGCGCGAGCGTCGGATCGCGCTCCGAAGGCTTCAGCACGAAGGTGTTGCCGCAGGCGATCGCCACCGGGAACATCCACAGCGGCACCATCGCCGGGAAGTTGAACGGCGTGATTCCGGCGCACACCCCGAGCGGCTGGCGCAGCGAGTAGCTGTCGACCCCGGTGCCGACGTTTTCGCTGAACTCGCCCTTCAGGAGGTGCGGGATGCCCATCGCGAACTCGATCACCTCGATGCCGCGCGTGACCTCGCCTTCCGCGTCGGCGAGCGTCTTGCCGTGCTCCTGCGTGATGATCTTCGCGAGATCCTTGCGCTGCGCATCCATCAACTCGCGAAAGCGCATCAGGATGCGCGCGCGCCGAAGCGGCGGGTGCGCGCGCCAGGCGGGGAACGCGGCGTCCGCGGCCGCGACCGCGGCGTCGACGTCGGCGCCGTCGGCGAGCGGCACGTGGCGCACGACTTCACCGGTTGCGGGATTGGTCACTTCGCCGTAGCGCTTGGTGTGCGCGGCGGCCGGCTTGCCGCCGATCCACAATGGCAGGCGTTCGAGGGTGGTCAGGTCCATGCTGCCTCCTTCATGCGTTCGATCCCGCTTCGGACAGGCGCGCCACGTAGCGCGCGACGAGATCGATTTCGAGATTGACGCGGGCGCCCGGCGCGAGCGCTTTCAGGGTCGTCGCCGCCAGTGTATGCGGGATCAGGTTGACGGCGAAGTTAGCGCCGCCGACCTCGTTGACGGTGAGGCTCACGCCGTCCACCGCAATGGACCCCTTGGCGGCGATGAAGCGCGCGAGCGCGGCGGGAGCCTCGATCGCGAGGCGCACGCTGCCGTTCGCGTCGGCCGGGGCGAACTCGCGCACGGTGCCCACGCCGTCCACGTGCCCGGTCATGAGGTGGCCGCCGAGGCGGTCGGACAGGCGCAGCGCGAGCTCGAGGTTGACGTCGCCGGGCCGGGTGAGACCGTGGGTTACCCGCAGCGTCTCCGCCGACGCGTCGAACGTAAGGGTCGCGCCTTCGATCGCCCCGACGGTCAGGCAGCAGCCTGCCACCGCCACGCTGTCGCCGATCGCCACGCCGGGAAGCGAGGGCACGCCGGTGTCGATCGCGAGGCGCGCGCCGTCGCCGCACGGCGTGACCACAACGATGCGTCCGACCCTCTGCACGATGCCGGTGAACATTCAGGACTCTCCCACGCGCCGGGCGATCAGCCGCACATCCGGGCCGACGCGGCGCACGTCGCCCCACGCGAAGCGCGTCATGTCCGCGACCGAAGCGAGCGGCGCCCTGCGCTCGAACATGCCGCGCGCGGGGTCGCCCATGATCGCCGGCGCGACATACAGCAGGAGCTCGTCGACGAGGTCCGCTTCCAGCAACGCGCCGGTGAGCCTCGCCCCCGCTTCGACATGCAGCTCCAGCACGTCGCGGCGCGCGAGCTCGCGCATGAGCGCCGGTAGATCGATGCGGCCCTGCGCGTCGGGCAGGGCCAGCACGTCGACACCAGCGGCCCATTCGGGGTTGCGCGCGCCGGCAGTGACCATCAGCGCGCCGCCTTGCAGCACGCGCGCCGACGGCGGCGTCTGCGCGTTCCGGTCGACGACCACGCGCCGCGGCTGGCGCGGCGTGTCGACCGCGCGCACCGTGAGCGCGGGATCGTCGCTGCGCACGGTGCCGATGCCGGTGAGGACCGCGCAGGCACGCGCGCGGAAGAAGTGGCCGTCGGCCCGCGCCTCGACGCTCGTGATCCACTGGCTCTGCCCGGCGGCGGTCGCGGTGCGGCCGTCGAGGCTCCCGGCGATCTTGGCGCGCACCCAGGGGCGCTGTCGCGCGAACACCGAAAAGAAGCCCGGATTCAGCTCGCGCGCTTCATCGGCGAGAAGGCCCACGTCGACCTGCACACCTTCGCGGCGCAGGCGTTGCGCCCCGCCCGCCTTGTGCGGATTGGGGTCGCCGACCGCCGCGACCACGCGGGCGATCCCCGCCGCGAGCACCGCATCGACGCAAGGCGCGACACGGCCGTGCGCGTTGCAGGGCTCGAGGGTCACGTACAGCGTCGCGCCGCGCACGTCCACGCCGCGCCGCCGCGCGTCGGCCAGCGCTTCGGCTTCCGCGTGCGCCTCGCCCGCGCGCGTATGAAAACCCTGCGCGATCACCGCGTCGCCGCGCGCGATCACGCAGCCCACGCGCGGATTCGGCGTGGCCGTGAACAGACCACGGGCGGCGAGATCGAGCGCGCTGGCCATGTGCGCGCGGTCGCTGTCGCTCCACATGGCTAGTCGCCACGTCCGCAAACCACGTGTCCGCGGTCGCTTCGCGACGGGCTGCGCAGTTTGCGGCCGAAAATGTCAGCGCGATCGGCTTGGGGCGGCCCGGCGCCGACCGCGTAGCAAGGACACGTAGCGCGTCGATCACAGCGCGCTGTCGCGCGCCATTCAGTAGCGCGCGCGTGCGACCCGACAGCCTCCGTTGTATGCCAGCATCGGATGTACATTGCTCGGTTTCGAGATGGGTTCTACTGCGCCGTGCGGCGCGGCCGCTTGGCCGAAGCCGGCGGCGCCTCGACCTCGCGCAGCGCGTCGCGGAAGTCCGACACGTCCTGGAAGGACCGGTACACCGACGCGAAGCGGATGTAGCCCACCTTGTCGAGCTTGTAGAGCTCTTGCATGACCATTTCCCCGATCCGCCGCGACGGGATCTCGCGCTCGCCCAGCGCCAGCACCTGCGCCACGATGCGGTCGATCGCGGCGTCGACGTACTCGGTGGGTACCGGCCGTTTGTGCAGCGCGCGCGCGAATCCCACACGGATCTTGTCGATGGCGAAGTCGGAGCGGTTGCCGTTGCTCTTCACCACCTGCGGCAGGCGCAGCTCGACCGTCTCGTAGGTGGTGAAGCGCTTGCTGCAACCGGCGCAGCGCCGGCGGCGGCGGATCGAGTCGCCCGGCTCGGAGACGCGCGAGTCGATGACCTGCGTCTCACCGCTCCCGCAAAAGGGGCACTTCACCTGGTAGGTCGATGCAAAAGGCGCCCGAGCGGTCCCCGGATGACGAGGAAGCTGCGTTGCACCTTTTGCATCGAGGTTGATGCCACGCGCTCGCCCTAGGGGCGACCCGTCGGGCGAGCGCCTGAAACAGCACGAAACAACGCGCATCGTGCGCACACCTCGCCTTCGATCGTGTTCGGCATCATGCTGCTAGGAGTAGACCGGGAACATCCGCGCGAGCGCGGCCACGCTCGCCTTCACCTTGCTCAGCGTGGGCGCATCGTCGGGCGCCTCGAGCAGGTCGGCGATGAGGTGCCCCAACTCCTCGCACTCGATCTCGGTGAAGCCGCGGGTGGTGATGGCCGGGCTGCCGAGCCGAATGCCCGAGGTCACGAACGGCTTCTCGGGATCGTTGGGGATCGCGTTCTTGTTGACCGTGATGTGCGCGCGGCCGAGCGCGGCCTCGGCGTCCCTGCCGGTGATCTTCTTCGGGCGCAAGTCGACCAGGAACATGTGGCAGTCGGTGCCGCCGGAAACGATGCGCAGGCCGCGGCCAGCGAGCACGCGCGCAAGCACCCGCGCGTTCTCGAGCACGCGCTCCTGGTAGACCTTGAAGTCGTGGTGCAGCGCCTCGCCGAGCGCCACCGCCTTGGCCGCGATGACGTGCATGAGCGGCCCGCCCTGCAGGCCCGGGAACACCGCGGAGTTGATCGCCTTCTCGTGCTCCGCGCGGCTCATGATGAGCCCGCCGCGCGGCCCGCGCAGCGTCTTGTGGGTGGTGGTGGTGACGTAGTCGGCGATACCCACCGGTGTGGGGTACACGCCGGCGGCGACGAGGCCGGCGTAGTGCGCCATGTCGACCATGAGCGGCGCGCCCACCGCGTCGGCGATTTCGCGGAAGCGCTTCCAGTCGATCACGCGCGAATACGCCGAGGCGCCGGCCACGATGAGCTTGGGCTTATGCTCCAGCGCGAGCCGCTCGGCCGCGGCGTAGTCGATGAGCTCGTCGTCCGGCGACAGTCCGTACGCCACCACGTTGAACCACTTGCCGGAGATGTTGACCGGCGAGCCGTGGGTCAGGTGCCCACCGTGCGGCAGGCTCATGCCGAGGATGGTGTCGCCGGGCTTGAGCGCCGCGAAGAACACCGCCTGGTTCGCCTGCGCGCCCGAGTGCGGCTGCACGTTGACCGCGTCGGCGTGGAACAGCTTCTTCGCCCGGTCGATCGCGAGCTGCTCGACCACGTCGACGAACTCGCAGCCGCCGTAGTAGCGCTTGCCGGGGTAGCCTTCCGCGTACTTGTTGGTGAGCTGCGTGCCTTGCGCCGCGAGCACCGCCGCGCTCGCGTAGTTCTCCGACGCGATGAGCTCGAGGTGGTCCTCTTGCCGCTGGTTCTCCCCGGCGACGGCCTTCCAGACCTCGGGATCGGCTTTCTCGAGCGTGGTCGAGCGGCGAAACATGGGTGGCGGGCGGACAAAGAATTAATTTTACCATTCCGCCCGACAGCGCTCTTGCGCGGGGCCGTTCCCCGTATAATCCGCCGACCGTAACCCCACCCGCGGACGCGGCAGCCCTCGCGCCCGCGCAGGACGCGACGCGCGGCCTCCGGCCCGCGCACCTGGGAGTCCCCCGATGAAGCGCCTGCTCGACCTGTCGCTCCTGATCGACGCCGTCAACCGGCGCCTGGGCACGCTCGCCAACTGGGGGATCCTGCTCGCGTGCGTGATCAGCGCGGCCAACGCGATGTCCCGCTACGCGTTCGACCTGTCGTCCAATGCGTGGCTCGAGATCCAGTGGTACCTGTTCGCCGGCGTGGTCATGCTCGGGGCCTCGTACACGCTGCAGCGCAACGAGCACGTGCGCGTCGACATCGTCTATTCGCAGCTCTCCGAGCGCGGCCGGGAATGGCTCGATCTTCTCGGCACCGCCTTCTTCCTCATCCCGTCGTGCCTCCTGATCGGCTATCTCTCGTGGCCCTTCGTCTACGAGTCGTGGCACATCCAGGAGATCTCCGGTAACGCCGGCGGCCTCATCCGCTGGCCGGTCAAGGTCCTGATGCCGATCGGTTTCGCCCTCCTCGCCTTGCAGGGCGTCTCCGAGATCATCAAGCGTGCCGCGGGACTCATGGGCTACCGGCGCTTCGATTCCCACTACGAAAGACCGGTCCAGTGATCCCGCTCGAGTGGATGCCGCCGATCATGTTCGGCGGCCTCGTGGTGATCATGCTGATCGGCTATCCGGTCGCGTTCTCGCTGGCTGCGCTGGGACTCGGATTCGGCTTCATCTCGATCTGGCACGGCTTCTTCGACTTCCGGTTCCTGCAGGCGATCCCGGGGCGCGTGTTCGGCAGCATCCTCTCCAACGAGCTCCTGCTCGCGGTCCCCTTCTTCACCTTCATGGGAGCGATCCTCGAAAAATGCGGGCTCGCCGAGGACATGCTGGATTCGATGGGCCAGCTCTTCGGCACGCTGCGCGGCGGCATCGGCTACTCGGTGATCATCGTCGGCTTCATCCTGGGCGCCATCACCGGAACGGTGGCGGGCCAGGTGATCGCGATGGCGCTCATCTCGCTGCCGGTGATGATGCGCTACAAGTACAACATGCGCTACGCGACCGGCGTGCTGGCGGCGTCGGGCACCATCACCCAGCTCGTGCCGCCGTCGCTGGTGCTGGTGGTGCTCGCCGACCAACTCGGCCGCTCGGTGGGCGACATGTACCTGGGCGCCTGGGGGCCGTCGATCATGCAGGTCGGGATGTTCATCCTGTTCACGTTCGCGATCAGCGTGTTCAAGCCCGACTGGGTGCCGGCGATCCCGAAGGACGACCTGTCGCTGCGCGGCTGGGCGCTATGGAAGAAGTGCCTGTGGGGCATCATTCCCGCGGCCGTGCTCATCTTCCTCGTGCTCGGCACCCTCCTGATGGGCCTCGCCACGCCGACCGAAGGCGGCGCGATGGGCTCGATCGGCGCGATCGTGCTGGCGGTGATCCGCCATCGCAACCTGGGCCTTGCCGGCAAGCGGATCGCGGTGATCGGGCTCGTCGCCGCCGGCGTGGCCGCCATCATCGGGGTGATGGCGTTCAAGTCGGTCCCGTTCAAGGTCGCGACCGCGGTGTTGTACATCGCGATCGCGTACTTGTGCCTACGCGCCGCGGCGATCCCCGAGCTGCGCAAGCTGCTCGTCGCGGCCTACGAAGCGACCATGCGCCTGACCGCGATGGTCATCTTCATCCTGATCGGCTCGACCTGCTTTTCGATCGTGTTCCAGGGGGTGGACGGCGGCCGCTGGCTCGAGCACATGCTGTCGAGCCTGCCGGGCGGACCGTGGGGCTTCCTGATCTTCGTCAACCTCTTCGTCTTCTTCATCGCGTTCTTCCTCGACTTCTTCGAGATCGTGTTCATCATCGTGCCGCTGCTCGCGCCGATCGCGAAGACGCTGCTCGCCCCCATCGTCGGCGAGGACGCGGCGCTGATCTGGTTCGGGGTCATGCTGTGCGTGAACCTGCAGACGTCGTTCATGCACCCGCCGTTCGGTTTCGCGCTGTTCTACCTGCGCGGCGTGGCGCCCAAGGAAGTCAAGAGCTCCGACATCTATTGGGGGGCGCTGCCGTGGGTGGGCCTGCAACTCATACTGGTCGCGCTCGTGATCGCGTTCCCGAAGCAGGTCACGATGTTCCTCGACAAGCCGGTTACGGTCGACCTCGACAAGGTCCAGATCGAGGTGCCGCAGATCGGCGAAGGCGACCCGTCCGCGCCGGCGGCCAAGACGGGCGATCCGCTGCTGGATCTCATCAACAAGCAGCAGGAAGAAAGCGAGAAGGAAGGCGAGAAGG
>JADLEZ010000118.1 GCA_020845855.1 Burkholderiales bacterium | reverse complement strand
GCTTTCGCCGCAGCTGCCGCGAGGGCGTGTGCGGGTCGGACGCGATGAACATCAACGGCAAGAACGGTCTTGCATGCACCACCAATCTCAAGGATGTGAAGGAGCCGGTCGAGTTGAAGCCGCTGCCGGGCCTGCCCGTGGTCCGCGACCTCGTCGTGGACATGACCCAGTTCTTCAAGCAGTACCACTCGATCAAGCCGTATCTCGTCAACGACACACCGCCGCCGGAGAAGGAGCGGCTGCAGTCGCCCGAGGAGCGCGAGGAGCTGGACGGCCTGTACGAGTGCATCCTGTGCGCGTGCTGCTCGACGGCATGCCCCTCGTTCTGGTGGAATCCCGACAAGTACGTGGGCCCGGCGGGCTTGTTGCAGGCCTACCGCTTCATCGTCGACAGCCGCGACCAGGACGCGGAAGGCCGCATCGACAACCTCGAGGATCCGTATCGCCTGTTCCGCTGCTACACCATCATGAACTGCACGGACGTGTGCCCGAAGGGCCTCAACCCCGCGCTCGCGATCAGCAAGATCAAGAGCATCATGGTGAAAAGGGCGGTGTGATGGTTGAGAAAAGCGGGGCTAGGGGCTGTGGACTAGGGGCTAGGGTGCAATCTAACGCGGCGAGCGTTGTCCTGGTCATCCGGCAGCACCGATCTCCGCCTTGCACTGCTGCTCCCTAATCCCTAACCCCCAGCCCCTAGCCCCGCTTTTCGAAGATGGATGCCGCCCGCCTCAACCGCATCCAATGGCGCTGCCGGCGCGGCATGCTGGAGAACGATCTCGTGCTCACCCGCTTCCTCGCCGCGCACGGGCCCCGGATGACCGAAGAGGAGATCGCGATGCTCGATCGGCTGCTCGATCTCCCCGACAACGAGCTGTGGGACCTCATCGCCCGCCGCGCCGAGCCGCAGGACGCTGCCGTCGCGCCGATGCTCGCCCGGCTGCGCGCCGCTTGACGAACCTTCCGAACGGGAGCCCTCTGCCATGACCGACCGCACCGCCACCGTCACCTTCTCCGATGGCTCTCCCTCCATCGTCTTCCCGGTCCTGCCCGGCACCATCGGCCCGGACGTGATCGACATCCGCGCGCTGTACGGCAAGACCGGAAAGTTCACCTACGATCCCGGGTTCCTGTCGACCGCCTCGTGCAGCTCGGCGATCACCTACATCGACGGCGACAAGGGTGAGCTTTTGTACCGCGGCTATCCGATCGAGGAGCTTGCCACCCGCAGCGATTACCTCGAGGTGTGCCACCTCCTGCTGTACGGCGACCTGCCCACCGCCGACCAGAAGGCGCGCTTCTATCCGCTCGTGACCCGCCACACCATGGTCAACGAGCAGATGCAGTTCTTCCTGCGCGGATTCCGGCGCGATGCGCACCCGATGGCGGTGATGACCGGCCTCGTCGGCGCGATGAGCGCGTTCTATCCGGACTCGATCAATCTGCAGGACGCGCACCAGCGCGACATTTCGGCCATCCGCCTCATCGCCAAGATGCCGACGCTGGTTGCCATGGCCTACAAGTATTCGGTCGGCCAGCCGTACATGTACCCGCGCAACGACCAGTCGTACGCGGCGAACTTCATGCGCATGATGTTCGCCACCCCGTGCGAGGACTACAAGCCGAACGACGTCCTGGTGCGGGCGATGGACCGCATCTTCATCCTGCACGCCGACCACGAGCAGAACGCATCGACGTCGACGGTGCGCATGTGCGCGTCGTCGGGAACCAACCCGTTTGCCGCGATCGCCGCCGGGGTAGCGTGCCTGTGGGGGCCGGCTCACGGCGGGGCCAACGAGGCGTGCCTCAACATGCTCTACGACATCCAGCGGCAGGGCGGGGTCGCCAAGATCGGCGAGTTCATCGCCAAGGCCAAGGACAAGAACTCGAGCGTCAAGCTCATGGGGTTCGGGCACCGCGTGTACAAGAACTACGACCCGCGCGCCAAGCTCATGCGCGAGACCTGCTACGAGGTGCTGGGCGAGCTCGGCCTGGGCGACGACCCGCTGTTCAAGCTCGCGATGGCGCTCGAGAAGATCGCGCTCGAGGACGACTACTTCGTCTCCCGCAAGCTGTATCCCAACGTCGACTACTACTCGGGCATCGTGCAGAAGGCGATCGGCATCCCGGTGCAGCTGTTCACCGCCATCTTCGCGCTGGCGCGTACCGTGGGCTGGATCGCGCAGCTCAACGAGATGGTGTCCGACCCCGAGTACAAGATCGGCCGCCCGCGCCAGCTCTACACCGGCGCTACGCGGCGCGAAGTGGTGCCGTTGGCGCAACGTGGTTGAGCAGACGAAAGTCGGGGCTAGGGGCTGGGGGCTAGGGGTTAGGGAGCGTCAGCGAGTTGCGAACGATGAGCTGGTCGCTTACTGCAAGGCGTGGGCATCCACGGGATGCTCCCTAGCCCCTAGCCCCTAGCCCCGATTCACAGAGGAAATAGCATGGGTGTGATGCAAGAATTCCAGGCCACCAGCACGTTGTTCGGCGCCAACGCGCCGTTCATCGAGGAGCTGTACGAGCGCTACCTGACCGATCCGGCGAGTGTCGACGCCGGCTGGCGCGCGTACTTCGACGAGCTGCGCGGCGGCGCCCCGGACGTGCCGCACGCCCCGGTGCTGGAGTCGTTCGCCGAGCTCGCGCGCAACCGCCGGATGCAGGGCGCGATGGTCGACGCGACCACCATGCACAAGCAGGTGCTGGTGCTGCGGCTCATCAGCAAGTACCGCACGCTCGGCATGCTGGCGGCGGACCTCGACCCGCTGCACCAGCAGGCGCCGGACTACGTGGCCGACCTCGACCTCGCGACCTACGGGTTCAGCGAGACCGACATGGCAAGCGAGTTCGACGTGGGCTCCTACAAGGCGGGTCCGCAGCGCATGCGCTTGTCGGACGTCGTGGCGTCGCTCGCGCAGACGTACACGCGCACGCTGGGCGCCGAGTACATGTATATCACCGACACCGCGACCAAGCGCTTCTTCCAGGAGCGCCTGGAGCCTATCCGCTCGCGGCCCGCGTACACGCCCGAGCAGCGCAAGCACATCCTCGAGCGCCTGACCGCGGCCGAGACGCTGGAGCGCTACCTGCACACCAAATACGTGGGGCAGAAGCGCTTCTCGGGCGAGGGCGGCGACACCATGATTCCGATGCTCGACCGCCTGATCGAGAAGGCGGGGGCGGCGGGGGTGGGCGAGATCGTGCTCGGCATGGCGCATCGCGGGCGCTTGAACGTGCTGGTCAACATCCTGGGCAAGATGCCGGCGGACCTCTTCAGCGAGTTCGAGGGCAAGGCCGCGCAGGAGCTGCCCGCGGGCGACGTGAAGTACCACCAGGGTTTTTCCTCCGACGTGTCGACCCCGGGCGGCCCCGTGCACCTGACGCTCGCCTTCAACCCGTCGCACCTCGAGATCGTCAATCCGGTGGTCGAGGGCTCGGTGCGCGCGCGCCAGCATCGGCGCGGCGACCGGATGGGCGACCAGGTGCTGCCGGTCCTGATCCACGGCGACGCGGCGATCGCCGGACAGGGAGTCAATCAGGAAAGCCTCAACATGGCGCAGACCCGCGGCTACTACACGGGCGGCACCGTCCACATCGTCATCAACAACCAGATCGGCTTCACCACGTCCGATCCGCGCGACGCGCGCGGCACGACGTTCTGCACCGACATCGCGAAGATGGTCGAGGCGCCCATCCTGCACGTGAACGGCGACGACCCGGAAGTGGCGCTGCTCGCGGTGGAGATCGCGCTCGAGTACCGGCAGCGCTTCCACAAGGACGTGTTCATCGATCTCGTGTGCTTCCGCCGCTTGGGCCACAACGAGGCCGACGAGCCGATGGTGACGCAGCCGCTCATGTACAGGCGCATCGCGCAGCATCCGGGCACGCGCCGGCTGTACGCGGACCGCCTGATCGGCGACGGCGTGCTCACCGCCGACGACGCCGACGCCATGGTCGCCGCGTACCGCGCGGCGATGGACCGCGGCCAGCACACCAACAAGACGGTGCTGTCGAACTACAAGCCTCCGTTCACCATCGACTGGTCGCCCTACCGGGGCCGGGAATGGACGGAAGCCGCGGACACGCGGGTACCGATCGAGAAACTGCGTCTATTGGGCGAGCGGCTGACCGCCGCGCCGCCCGCTTTCAAGCTGCATCCGCGCGCCGAGAAGGTGATTGCCGACCGTCGGGCGATGATCGAGGGCAAGCACCCGCTCGACTGGGGCATGGGGGAGATGCTCGCGTACGCGACCCTGCTCGACGAGGGCTACGGCGTGCGCCTGTCCGGCGAGGACGTCGGGCGCGGCACGTTCTCGCATCGCCACGCGGTGCTGCACGACCAGAACCGCGAGCGGCGCGACACCGGCGACTATGTCCCGCTGCAGCACCTGGCGGACAAGCAGCCGTCGTGCGAGGTCATCGATTCGGTGCTCACCGAGCAGGCCACGCTGGGCTTCGAGTACGGTTACTCGACGTCGGATCCCACCCGGCTCGTCGTGTGGGAGGCGCAGTTCGGCGACTTCGTCAACGGCGCGCAGGTGGTGATCGACCAGTTCATCAGCGCGGGCGAGGTGAAGTGGGGCCGTATCTGCGGCCTCGTGCTGCTGCTGCCGCACGGCTACGAGGGCCAGGGGCCGGAGCACTCCTCCGCGCGCCCCGAGCGCTTCCTGCAACTGTGCGCGCAGCACAACATGCAGGTGTGCGTGCCGTCCACGCCCGCGCAGGTGTTTCACATGCTGCGCCGGCAGATGCTGCGCCATTTTCGCAAGCCGCTGGTCGTCATGAGCCCGAAGAGCCTGCTGCGGCACAAGGAGGCGGTGTCGTCGCTGGACGATCTGGCCAAGGGCGAGTTCCAGACGGTGATCGGGGAGGGGGGAAAGCTTCCGGCGAAGAGGGTGACCCGCGTCCTCGCGTGCTCGGGCAAGGTCTACTACGAGCTCCTCGCGCACCGCCGCGAGCAGAAGGTCGACCACATCGCGATCGTGCGCGTCGAGCAGCAGTACCCGTTCCCGCACGCCGACTTCAGGCGAGCGATCCTGCAGTTCCCGGACGCGCGCGAGGTGGTGTGGGTGCAGGAGGAGCCGCAGAACCAGGGTGCGTGGTACCGCCTGCGCGCGTACTTGCGCGCCGACATTCCCGACACGATGGTGCTCGCGTACGCGGGCCGCGCGATCTCGGCGTCGCCGGCGGTCGGCTATGCCGCCAAGCACCTCGCCGAGCAGAAGGAGCTGATCGAGGACGCGTTCGCCTCCGAGTTGAAGTCGGGCGAAATGGTCGTGGCACACTAGGACCAAACGCTGAATGGACAACGAAGCCGTGCTGCGTCGATTCGCGCGCGCTACTGAACCGCGCGCGCAGCGCGCTTGTGATCGGCGCGCTTCGTGCCGTTGCCGCGCGCGCGGCGACGAGCCGACTCTAGCCGCGCGCGGAAGACCTGCCGGCCGCAAATTGCGCAGCCCGTCGCGCAGCGACCGCGGACACGTAATTTGCGGACGATAGAGGCTCCAATGCGCATCGAAGTCAAGGTCCCGCAACTGCCGGAGTCGATCTCCGAGGCGACCCTCGTCAACTGGCACAAGAAGGCCGGCCAGGCGGTGGCGCGTGACGAAAACCTGGTCGACGTCGAGACCGACAAGGTCGTGCTCGAACTGCCCGCGCCCAACGACGGCGTGCTCGCCGAGATCATCAAGGGCGACGGTTCGACCGTCACCGGCAGCGAAGTGATCGCGGTGATCGACACCGAAGGCAAGGCCGCCGCCGCGGCGCCCGCACCGAAAGCGATCGAGGCCAAGCCAGCGCCGCAGCCGCAGCCGCAGGCTCCGGCGGCGAACGTCGCCGCGCTGCCGGCGGCGCGCAAGATGATCGCCGAGCAGAATGTCGATCCGGCGACGGTCCAAGGCACCGGACGCGGCGGCCGCGTGACCAAGGGCGATGTGCTCGCCGCGATCGAAGCGAAGGCGAGCCCCGCGCCGTTGGCGTCACCGGCCGCGAAGGCCACGGCGGTGCCGCCCTCCGTCGCGCAGGGCGCGCGGCCCGAGCAACGCGTGCCGATGTCGCGGCTGCGCCAGCGCGTGGCCGAGCGGCTGGTCCAGTCGCAGTCCACGGCGGCGATACTGACCACCTTCAACGAAGTCAACATGCAAGCGGTCATCGACCTGCGCAACCGCTACAAGGACCGCTTCGAGAAGGAGCACGGCGTCAAGTTGGGCTTCATGAGCTTTTTCGTGAAGGCCGCGGTACACGCGCTGCGGAAGTTCCCGCTGGTCAACGCATCGATCGACGGCAACGACATCGTGTACCACGGCTACTACGACATCGGCATCGCCGTGGGCAGCCCGCGCGGGCTGGTGGTGCCGATCCTGCGCGACGCCGACCAGCTCTCGATCGCGGAGATCGAGAAGCAGATCGCCGACTTCGGCAAGCGCGCGCAGGAGGGCAAGCTCACGGTGGAGGAACTCACCGGCGGCACCTACACGATCAGCAACGGCGGAGTGTTCGGGTCGATGCTGTCCACCCCCATCATCAACCCGCCGCAATCGGCGATCCTCGGCGTGCACGCGACCAAGGACCGCGCGGTGGTGGAGAACGGGCAGGTGGTGGTGCGGCCGATGAACTACCTCGCGCAGTCGTACGACCACCGCATCGTCGACGGGCGGGAGGCGGTGCTGTCGCTGGTGGCGATCAAGGAGGCGCTGGAAGATCCGGCGCGGGTGTTGCTGGATGTGTAAAGGCGGGGCTAGGGGATAGGGACTAGGGGCTAGGGAGCATTGTCGCGATGCCAACGCTGCTTCGTATACGAGCATCGCAAGCCAGCGCCGTCCGCTTTCCACTGCCGATCCCCAGCCCCTAGCCCCCAACCCCCAGCCCCTAGCCCCTAGCCCCTAACCCCTAGCCCCGCTATTCAAAATGCCCGACACATTCGACGTCGTCGTGATTGGAGCAGGCCCCGGCGGCTACATCGCCGCCATCCGCGCCGCGCAGCTCGGCTTTCGAACCGCCTGCATCGACGACTGGTCGCGCGCCGACGGCAAGCCTGCGCCCGGCGGCACCTGCACCAACGTCGGCTGCATTCCGTCCAAGGCGCTGCTGCAATCCTCGGAGAACTTCGAGCAGATCGGGCACGCGTTCGCCGAGCACGGCATCTCGGTGACGAATCCGACGATGGACGTCGCCCGGATGCTGGCACGCAAGGCCAAGGTGGTCGCGCAGAACAACGACGGGATCCTGTATCTTTTGAAGAAGAACAAGGTCGCGTTCTTCCACGGCAAGGGCGCGTTCGCGGGCAAGGACGGGCAGGCGTGGAAGATCGCGGTGAGCGGCGCCACGGCCGCGGAGCTCGCCGCTACGCACGTCATCGTCGCCACCGGCAGCAAGCCGCGCGCGCTGCCGGGTGTCGCATTCGACAACCTGCGCATTCTCGACAACGACGGCGCGCTCGCGATCCCCGCCGTGCCCAAGCGCCTGGGCGTGGTCGGCGCCGGGGTGATCGGGCTCGAGATGGGCAGCGTGTGGCGCCGCTTGGGCGCCCAAGTCACCATGCTCGAAGCGCTGCCCTCGCTCCTGCCCGCGGTCGACGCGGCGATCGCGAAGGAAGCGCAGAAGCTGTTCGCGCGGCAGGGGCTCGTCATCCACACCGGCATCGGCATCACCAGCGTTACGCCCGGCAAGGACGACGTCGAGGTCGATTACACCGATGCCGCCGGCAAGGCGCAGAGCGCCACCTTCGACCAGCTCATCGTGTCGATCGGCCGCGTTCCGTACACCGGCGAGCTCGGCGCGGAGGTGGCAGGGCTCGCCATCGACGAGCGCGGCTTCATCGTGGTCGATGACGATTGCCGCACCAATCTGCCGAACGTGTGGGCGGTCGGCGACGCCGTGCGCGGCCCGATGCTTGCGCACAAGGCCGAGGAGGAGGGCGTGGCCGTGGCCGAGCGCATCGCGGGCGAAAAGCCGCACGTGGATTTCGACACGGTGCCCTGGGTGATCTACACCTCGCCCGAAATCGCTTGGGTCGGCCGCACCGAGCAGCAGCTTGCCGCCGCCGGGGTCGACTTCCGCGCCGGCCAGTTCCCCTTCGCCGCCAACGGGCGCGCTCGCGCGCTGGGCGACACCCGCGGCTTCGTCAGGATCCTGGCCGACCGCAAGACCGACCGCATCCTGGGCGTGCACATGATCGGCCCGATGGTGTCGGAGCTCATCGCCGAGGGGGTCGCGGCGATGGAGTTCGGCGCGGCGAGCGAGGACCTGGCGCGGATCTGCCACGCCCATCCGACGCTCTCGGAAGCGGTGAAGGAAGCGGCCCTGGCGGTGGACGGCCGGACCTTGAATCTTTAGCATACGAGCCATGCAACCGCTCGATCACGGGGCCCTCCTTTGACGGGGGCCCTCGCCCCCGGCCAGATCGCGCGCCGCGACGGCGCGCTCATCGATTACCTCGACCCGCTGCTCACGCAGCGGCGATCCACTCTCGATCACGCGCAGTCGGCCGCACTCGACCGCCTGCAGACGCTGTGCGACGAGCTGACCGAGTTCAGGGCCGCTCGGCAGTCCACGCTCAAGCGCCTGCTGTCGCCGCCCGAGGTGCCGCGCGGCATCTATCTGTACGGTGGCGTGGGGCGCGGCAAGAGCTTCCTGATGGACAGCTTCTACGCCGTGGTGCCGATCCGGCGCAAGACGCGGGTGCACTTCCACGCGTTCATGCGCGACGTGCACCAGGAGCTTGCGACGCTCAAAGGCGAGGTCGATCCGCTCGCCGCGGTCGCGCAGCGCATCGCCCGCCGCTACCGCCTCGTCTGCTTCGACGAGTTCCACGTCAGCGACATCGCCGATGCGATGATTCTCGCGCGGCTGCTGACCGCGCTGTTCACCGCGGGGGTCGTATTCGTCATGACCTCGAACTACCCGCCCGACGAGCTGTACCCCGGGGGACTCAAGCGGGAGAACTTCCTGCCGGCGATCAAGCTGCTGCACGAGTGGCTCGACGTAGTGCAGGTCGACGGGGGTGTGGACTACCGCCTGCGCACGCTCACGCGCGTCGAGACCTTCCTGGTGCCGGGCGGCGCGCCGGCGGAGGCCACGATGCTGCGCGCCTGGGAAGCGATGCGCACCGGCCCGGACGAGTCCCCGCAACTGGTCATCGAGGGCCGGCCGCTGACCGCCCGGCGCCGCGCCGGCAGCGCGGTGTGGTTCGATTTCGCGGCGCTGTGCGACGGCCCGCGCTCGCAGCGCGATTACCTCGAGCTCGCGCAGGACTTCGCCGTCCTGTTCCTGTCCGACATTCCGGTGATGGGCGCGGAGCAGGGCGACCTCGCGCGCCGCTTCACCTGGCTGGTCGACATCCTGTACGACCATCGCGTCAAGCTCGTCGCGTCGGCGGCGGCACCGGCGGAGGCGCTGTACGTCGCCGGGCGCAACGTGCAGGAGTTCCCGCGCACGGTGAGCCGCCTTGCCGAGATGCGCACCCGCGATTACATGGCGCTGCCGCACACAAGGGCGGCCTCGGGAGCAGCCGAAGCGCTGCCCGCATAGCATTGTTACTGTCTGGAGGATATCCGATGAATACGTTCAAGGCCTACCGCACCTTCGAAGACAACGGTGTCGTGTCGAGCCACTTCGTCAACGCCTCGATCGACGAGCTCGACCATGGCGACGTGGTGATCCGCACCAAGTACTCGACCATCAACTACAAGGACGCGCTCTCGCACAATGGCACCGGCAAGATCATGCGCAAGTTCCCGACCATCGCCGGCATCGACATGGCGGGCACCGTCGAGGCGTCGGGCGACGGCCGCTTCAAGAAGGGCGACAAGGTCATCGTGCACGGCTACGACATGGG
>JADLEZ010000117.1 GCA_020845855.1 Burkholderiales bacterium | reverse complement strand
TCTTCAGGATCTCGGCCACCTCGGGCGCGACTTCGGCTCTGCCTTTGGCATACGCGGCCGACGCCGGATTCAGCACTTCGATGTCGCGGCCGACCTTGCGGAAGTACCCAGCGCCAGCTTTCGCGCCGAGCGCGCCCTTGCCGACCAGCGCGTGGAGCACCGGGTCGGGCGCGTACAGCGCGTGCCACGGGTCGTCCGGCAGCGTGTCGTACATCGTCTTGATGACGTGCGCCATGGTGTCGAGGCCGACCACGTCCGCAGTGCGGTAGGTGGCGCTCTTCGCCCGCCCGATCGCGGGCCCGGTCAGCGCGTCCACCACGTCGAACGGCAGGCCCAGCGCCTGGGTGTGCTTCATCGTGGCCGCGATCGAGAACACGCCGATGCGGTTGGCGACGAAGTTGGGCGTGTCGCGCCCGCGCACCACCCCCTTGCCCACGATAGTGGTGAAGAACGCCTCGATCGCATCGAGGAGTGCGGGATCCGTGGCGGGTCCCGGCATCAGCTCCAGGAGGTGCATGTAGCGCGGCGGGTTGAAGAAATGGACGCCGCAAAAGCGCGCGCGGCGCGCCGCCGGCAGCACGTCCGACAGCGCCGCGAGCGACAGGCCCGAGGTGTTCGACGCGATCACCGCGTCGGGCGAAAGGTGCGGCGCGACCTTGTCGTACAGGTCCTTCTTCCAGTCCAGGCGCTCGGCGATCGCCTCGATCACGAGGTCGCATTCGGCGAGGCGCGGCAGGTGCTCGCCGTAGTTGCACGCCTCGATCGCGGCGACGCGGTCCTTCGTCGCGAGCGGCGCGGGCTCGATCCGCCCGAGGTTGGCTATAGCCCTGTCGACGATGCCGTTGGTCGGACCTTCCTTCGCTGGAAGGTCGAACAGCAGCGACGGGACGCTGGCGTTGGCGAGGTGGGCGGTGATCTGCGCGCCCATGACGCCGGCGCCGAGCACGGCAACCTTGCGCACCAGAAGGGGAGTAGAGGACATGGGACGGCGGCGGGGCGGTCGGGACAGATCGGGCCCCAGCAGGGTGAAGGGAATTGCGATGGTAGCAAATGCGAGTGGAGCTGTTCCTCTAAAGGCTGCTCCAAGGAAACGGGGTCAGAGTCGACTTTCTGCTACGCCTCGGAAAAGGGGACGTACCCCATTTCCGTTCGGCCCTGCGCATGGCTTGGCCGGAAATGGGGTACGTCCCCTTTTCCCCGCAGGCAGGCTGTCTGCGCGCCGCGGGCTACTGAACGGGCCGCGTCAGCGGCCTGTGATCGGCCCGCTTCCTGCCGTTTCGACACGGAAGGCGTGGCGGCGCGAGCAGCGAGGCCCGAAGGGCGGCGAGCAAGTGCGAGTCGCCGACGCGAGGCGACACGCAAGCGCTCAGCGCCGGCGACGTCAGGCCAAGGAGCCGAGGGCCGCCCCAAGCCGACCGTGCCGACATGATCGGCCGCAAACGGCGCCGCGGGCTGCGAAGCAGCTGCGGGTCACGCCGTTTGCGGACGAAGAATTTCTAGAACGTGTACGTCGCCTGCAGCGCGAAGATCCAGGTGCTGGCGTCGAACGATCCGTTGACGAGCCCGTTGCTCGCCGTGCTTCCGTTGTTCTGAGCGAAGCTCGGGCTGTCGGCAAAGATGTAGACGAGGCCGGCGTCGAACTTCCAGTTCGGCGTCCACTTGTACTCGCCGCCGACCGCGAGCCACCAGCGGTCGGAATCCGGCAGCCGTACGGTCGGGTCGTGGGTAACGGGCGTCTGGTCGAAGGCAACGCCGAACCTCGCCTTCCACTGGTCGCTGACCCGGTACGACGCTCCCATCGCGAACTTCCAGCTGTCGTCCCACGCGAGCGGGATCGCAGGCAATTGCGGCGGCGACGTCGAGACGAACTTCAATTCCTCGATGCTCGACCAACCCGTGTACTGCGCATCGAACATGATCTCCCACTGCCGGTTGATCCGGTAGAGCGCCGACAGGTTGGCCATTTGCGGAACCGTAATGTCCGAGCTGACCCCGCGCCCGTATAACGCCTGGCCGTTGACGCCGGCCGAGAGCGCCCCGATCGTCGCCGCGAGTTGCGGCGGGGTGCTCGGCGGCAGGGTCACGGTCGGGTTCTCGAAATTGATGTTGCCCTGGACGCTGTACTTGATTTCCGAGCGGTAGCTCGCCGCCAGGCGCAACTGGGGAGTAGCATCCCACGCGAAGCCGATGTTCCATCCCCACGCCCAGTCGTTGCCGTCGATGGTCGCCTTGGAATCGAGGCCGGGCGTCAGACCCGCGATGGCGAGATAGGTGGGCGATCCGGGCGCGATGCCGGCGCCGGCCGCGGCCTGCAGCAGCGCGGCGGAGTAATTGAAATTCTGGGTGAGCGTGGCGTCGATCTGCTGGTAGTTGACGCCCACGCCCACCGCGAACTGCGGGACCGGCTTCCACGAGATCGCCGGATTGATGTTGATGGTCTTGATTTCCGATTTAAGCCCCTGGTAGCGTCCGATCCAGCCGTCGTCCCATTCCGTCGTCAGGCCGAAGGGAACGTTGATCCCGAGGCCGAACGTCCATTGCTGGTTGATCGGTACCGCGAGGTACGCATTCGGCACCACGTTGACACCGCCGGCGTCTCCGCCGTCGCCGCCGAGGGGCTGGTTCGCGGCCGGCAACGACCCGTTGTTGTTGAACTTGATCGACGGGGTGATGATGTTGACGACAGCGGCCCCTTGCATGCGCGGGAACTGCGACAGCGCGGCAGGGTTCGACCACATCGCCGACACGTCGTCGGTGAAGGCGGCGCCGCCGGCAAAGGCGTTGCCGAGGCCGCTGGCGCTCTGCTCGTTGATCTGAAACCCGGTCGCCGCTGCCTGCGTCGTTCCCAATCCCAAGACCAGCGCACCGACGGCCTGCGCGACCCGCTTCTTCTTCGCCGTTTGCATGAACGTCTCTCCTCGTGGTGATGGCGCCGATTTCGCGGAAGCCACTATACACCGGGGGCCCGCGCGGCGGGGTCAGCCGCCTTCAGGTGTCGTTGCGCACGATCTCCCGCGGCCGGCGGTCGGCATCGGTTGCCACATACGTGAGACTCGCCTCGGTCACCTTGACCGTGATCAAGTCTCGCGGATTGCGCTGCGCGTAGACCTCGACGTCGACGGTGATCGACGTGCGCCCGATGCGCGTCACGGCGCCGTAAAACGTCACGACGTCACCCACCAGCACCGGCTGCTTGAACGTGAACGAGTTGACCGCCACGGTCGCGACCCGTCCGCGCGCGTGGCGCGCGGCAACGACGCCTCCGGCGACGTCGACCTGCGCCATGATCCAGCCGCCGAAGATGTCGCCGTGCTGGTTGGTGTCGCCCGGCATCGGCACGACGCGCAGGACGGGTTC
>JADLEZ010000116.1 GCA_020845855.1 Burkholderiales bacterium | reverse complement strand
CTCATGGGCAGTTCGCGGGGGGCGTTCATGGTCTCAGGAATATGAAAGTGAATTTCACAAAGCCCGATCATACCCTGTTTGCGGCCGCAGCAAAAGGAAGACGCCTGGCGGAGCGCAAAGAGCCCGCTTTCCAATGGAAATGATTTCCAAGCGACCGGTCCCGCGCCGCGCAAAAAAAAGGGACGGACCCTGAAATGGGGTACGTCCCTATTTCGGCCCTGAAATGGGGTACGTCCCTATTTCGGGCGGTTCTACGCGATGGCGGATTGCGAGGCTGGCGCGGCGATGATGCCGGACCCGATGCCGCGGTTGATGGCGCTCGTCAGCGCGCGCAGGGTCGCGGTCACGATGTTGGCGTCGCGTCCCACCCCGTACACCGTGCGGTCGGTGCCGACGCGAAGCTGCACGTACGCCACCGCTTGCGCGTCCTCGCCGGCGCCGATCGCGTGCTCGTGATAGTTGAGCACGTGGATCGGCAGGCCGAGCCCCGCGCGCACGGCCGCCACGAACGCGTCGACCGGCCCGTTGCCGGCGCCGTGCATTACGCGCTCCACGCCGTCGATACGCAGGTGCGCGGCGAGCGTCTCGACCGTGCCGTCGGCGCCGTTGTGCTGCGCGCGGTGGCCCGCGTAGGTCACCGGCTCGACCGCCTTCACGTACTCGCGCTCGAACGCGGCGTGGATCTCGGCAGAGGAAAGCTCCTTGCCGGTCGCGTCGGTGATCGCCTGGATCACCTGCGAAAACTCGACCTGCAGGAGGCGCGGCAGCGTGAGGCCGTAGTCGCGCTCGAGAAGGTACGCGATGCCGCCCTTGCCCGACTGGCTGTTGACGCGGATCACCGCCTCGTACGTGCGTCCGAGGTCGGCCGGGTCGATCGGCAGATACGGCACGTCCCAGACCTCGCGCCCATGCACGAGATCCTCGGTGCGCGCGGCGAGGCCCTTCTTGATCGCATCCTGGTGCGAGCCCGAGAACGCGGTGAACACGAGCTCGCCGCCGTACGGATGGCGCGGATGCACCGGGAGCTGGTTGCAGTACTCGACCGTGCGGATGATCTCGTTGACGTTGGAGAAGTCGATGCCGGGGTCGATGCCCTGCGAGTAGAGGTTGAGGCCGAGCGTGACCAGGCACACGTTGCCGGTGCGCTCGCCGTTGCCGAACAGGCACCCTTCGATGCGGTCGGCTCCCGCCATCACGCCGAGCTCGGCGGCCGCCACGCCGCAGCCGCGGTCGTTATGCGGATGCAGCGAGATCACGATGCTGTCGCGGCGCGCGAGGTTGCGGTGCATCCACTCGATCGGGTCGGCGTAGACGTTGGGTGTCGCCATCTCCACCGTCGCCGGCAGATTGACGATCGCCTTGCGCTGCGGTGTGGGCTCCCACACGTCGAGCACGGCGTCGCAGATGTCCTTGGCAAAATCGAGCTCGGTGCCGGTGAAGCTCTCCGGCGAGTACTGGAAGGTCCAGTCGGTGTCCGTCTGCTTGCGCGCGCAATCGAGGACGACCTGGGCAGCGTCGACCGCGATCTGCCGGATGCCCTCGCGGTCGAGCTTGAACACGACGCGCCGCTGTGTGGTCGACGTCGAGTTGTACAGGTGCATGATCGCGCGCTTCGCTCCCCTGAGCGACTCGAACGTGCGCTCGATGAGCGGTGCGCGCGCCTGGGTCAGCACCTGCACGTTGACGTCGTCGGGAATGAGGTCCTGCTCGACCAGCATGCGCACGAAGTCGAAGTCGGTCTGCGACGCGGCCGGAAAGCCGATCTCGATTTCTTTGTAGCCCAGCTTCACGAGCAGACGGAACATGCGCAGCTTGCGCTCCGAATCCATCGGCTCGATCAGCGCCTGGTTGCCGTCGCGCAGGTCCACGCTGCACCAGACGGGCGGCTTGGTGATCACGCGCGACGGCCAGGTGCGGTCGGCAAGCGCGATGGGGGCGAAGGGGCGGTATTTGACGGACGGATCGATTTTCATGGTGATTCCCGATGCGGCAATGCGCCGCGGCGTAAGGGCTTCGCCATCCGGTGTTGGATGGCACGGGTACGGCTCGAATTGGGGGATGGGATTATGTGCGCGCGAGGCGCAGCAGCAGGCCGCGCAGGATCAGCGCAAGCGCGGACAGGGAGGTCCGGGCACCGAGGGCGGCGAGGAAGAAGCTGCTCATTCCATGACCATACTCCAGACCGCGATGCGCCGCAAGAGGTCCGCCGTGACATCCCTGCCGATCGGGCCGGCTGTTGTACACTCGCCACCCCTACCCGCGTTTCGGCCTTGCCCATCACCGCGTCCGTCCTGACGGCTACCCTCGACGACCTCGTGCGAGTCGAGGAGGTCGCCACCGCCGAGTATTACGTCGGCGACCTCTTCCGGCGCCAGTTCGGCAGCGCCCCGCCCGACTATCCGCGTCATTTCGTCGCGTGGTATCGCGCGGCGGTCAACGCTTACGTGGCGATCGGCTTCCTTCACTGCACGGTGATCGATGACCTTTGCCTCTTCGGAGGACTGGTCGAGGACGAGCGCGCCATCGGCCGCATGCCGGTGGCGCATCAAATGGCGCTGCGCGGGGCCGGCGGCGTGGCGGCGCGCTTGTTCAGCGGCGTTTTCGCGCACCTGTCCGGCAAGCCCGCGTTCTGGGCCCACGTCGGCGACGAGCGCATCCGGTCGCTGTTCGTCGCGGCGGGGTTCGAAGCAACCGCGGCGCCCTTCGTGCTCGTGCGCTGGAACGCGAGCCTGGCGGCGCAGGCACGGGATGCCATGGTCGCGCGGGTGGCGGCGTTGGGAGCGTTTTGATGCGCGCCATCGACGTCCTCGCCCCGCAGCTCGGCGAGCACGTCTGGCACACGTTCACGGCGGACACGGGCATCGCGACGCAAAGCGACGCGCATCGCCGGCGCATCGAGGAAGCCGTCGCCGCGCATCTGCCGGATCTCGACTGGTCGCGCGCCCGGGTGCTGGAGATCGGCGCGTATCGCCACTACACCGGCCATCTCCTCGCCTCGCGGCGGCAGTGCGAATACGTCGCCAGCGACATCGCCGCGCCCGCATTGCGCGATGGCCGCGAGCAGGCGCGGCGCAGCGGCATCGCCGTGCCGGCCACACTCGTGGTCGCCGACTTCCACGACCTGCCGTTCGCGACCGATTGCTTCGACGTCGTGTTCGTGGTGGCGTCGGTGCACCACACGCGCCGGCCGGAGGTCGTGCTGCGCGAGATGCTGCGCGTGCTGCGTCCGGGCGGCCTTCTCGTCCTCGGCGACGAGCCTTGCGCACGCGCATTGTGCTTCCACGCCTTCGTCTGCAATCGCGCCGAGAACCTGACGCCGTTCGAAACGAAGCTCGACCGCGCCGGCTTGCTGCCCACACTGTCCTCGCCATTCTGGGGCGCGCGCCCGGAGCATCTGTTCGGCATGGTGGAGAACGACCGCATCCCACTGTCGCTGTACCTGGAGGCGTTCGCCGAGGCGGGCACGGTGGTCGAGCGCACGCTCGCCGAGCACGCGCTCGTCGGAGCGTTCGAGAACCAGCTCCTGTCCCTTTCCACGCACGGCGCGGACCTCGCACGCGACGTGCGCGCGCGCCTGCGCGCGGCGGTGGACGAGGCGGCCGCCGCCTACGGCACGACGGAGCGCCTGCTGGGATACCGCCTGCCCACCGAGTGCGATATCCACGCGCTCGCGGCGCGGGTGGCCCCGCTGCTGGAGGCGCGCCCCGCCGCCGGACGCGATGAAACCTGGCGCGCGCACGCGTTCGGGGCCGCGCTCAGCGCGGTGGTCCGCAAGCGCGGCGACGCCCGGCGTTCCCCGAATCTCTTCCGGCGCGAGATGGCGGTGGAGGACGATGGGCTCGTGCGCGAGCGGCCCGGCGAGAGCAGCCTCGCGCGCGCGCTCGCCTCGCCGCTTCTGCCGGACTTGCAGGACGTGGCGGAAGCCGCGGCAATCGCACCGTGGTTTCCCCCCGAGGACTGGCGGTTCGTGCGCGAAGACAACGGCCTGCGCACCCTCGCGAACCTGCACGCGCATGCGCGCATCGAGATGGCGTCGCGAGACTCGCGCATGCTGCTGCTCATGCGCTACTACGCCGTGGTCACCGACGCCCGCCCCTATCGCGTCCGCGTGTGGGGTTGCGGCCGACTTCTCGACGAGCAGCTCATCGTGCTCTCGGAATCGCGGCTCGTGCGGGCGATCGTGCCGGAGGCCTGCGCGCAGATCGTGGTCGAGATCGCAACCGAGGACGACCCCGCGGTCGACCCGCCGTGGCGGCTGCGCGTCGGCGTCTGCCAGCTCTTCCCGGTCGACGGCGCCTGACCAGGTGGATTTTCTTGACGATTCCCGCGGATGCTCGTAGCATAAATATATACACTGTGTATTATTTAATTCCGAACGCATGACCAAGATCGTCAGCATCGGCGCAGGCGCGGGGTTTGCGGACGAACGGCCCGATGCCGTGCAGCCTGTCGTTGCCGATCTCGCCGCGCGCACGGGGCCGCGCTACGTTATCTTCGAAACCCTGGCCGAGCGGACGTTGGCACTGGCGCAGCTCGCCCGGCGGGCGGATCCGGGCGCCGGCTATACGCCGCAACTGGCGGGCTTTCTGACGCCGATCATCCGCCAGTGCAAGCAGGCGGGTATCGGAATCGTCGCCAATTTCGGCGCCGCCAATCCGACGGGCGCGGCGCGACGCATCCTGGCTATCGCCCGCGACGCCGGCATCACCAACCTTCGGGTCGCGGTGGTATCGGGCGACGACATCAAGGACACTCTGGGCGAGGACCGCATTCGCTGCCTTCCGGTGACCGATGGATTGCCCATGGGCGATCAGCCGATCCTCGCCGCCAACGTCTACCTGGGTGCGCGGCCCATCGCCGAAGCGTTGGCCTACGGCGTGGATGTGGTGGTCACGGGCCGCTGCACCGATTCCGCCCTGGTATTGGGGCCGCTGATCCACGAATTCGGCTGGGCCGAGGACGACTGGGACCGTTTGGCAACGGGAACGCTGCTCGGCCATCTGCTCGAATGCAGCGCGCAGGTCTCGGGCGGCTATTTCGCGGACCCCGGATACAAGGACGTTCCGAATCTCGCGCAAGTCGGCCTGCCGATCGGGGAAGTCGACGAGGACGGCAATCTGGCAATCACCAAGGCGGCGGGGACCGGTGGGCAGGTTTCCGCCGCGACAGTCAAAGAGCAGTTGATCTACGAGATTCACGACCCCGCCCACTACATCGTGCCCGACGTCGTGCTCGACGTCACCGGCGTCACGATCGCCGAATCGGAACCCGATCGCGTCCTGGTTCGCGGCGCGCGCGGCAAACCCAGGACTCCCACGTTGAAGGCCACCATCAGCGTGGAGGGCGGTTGGCTTGCCGAAGGTGAAATCTCCTATTGCGGTCCGAACGCCCTGGCTCGCGCCGAACTTGCCGGACAGGTCCTGGCCGAGCGCTTGCGCATCGTCGGCATTCAATGTCCGACCCGGATCGACATCGTCGGCACCCTCAGCACGTTCGACTCCGACCGGTCGGCGTTGCGCAATGCGCGGAGCTTTCCGCCAGACGGGGACTATCGTGTGCGGCTGTCGGGCAATGCACCGGACAAGCACACGGCCGAGCGCATCGCGAACGAAGTCATTGGCCTCTACAGCACAGGCCCGGCTGGGGGCGGCGGGGTGCGCAAGGCGGTCACGAGCCGCGTCCGGACCTGCTCCGTCCTGGTCGATCGCACGGCCGTGGCGACCGATATCCTGCTGTTCGAGGGAGAAGCGCCTTGACCATCGAATCGACGGTGCCGCTGCATCGTATCGCCCACAGCCGCACCGGCGACAAGGGCAACCGCCTCAATGCGAGCCTGATCGCCTATCTTCCCGAGCTGTACCGCTACCTGCTCGAGCAGGTGACCGCCGAGCGGGTTGCCGAGCTGTTTGCCTTTCGCGGTCCGATAGCCGTTCGGCGCTACGAGCTGCCGCTCCTCCATGCTCTGAATTTCGTCATCGACGATGTGCTCGAAGGAGGGGTCAACGGCAGCTTGAACCTGGACGGACACGGCAAGACGCTTTCATTCCTGCTGCTTACGCTTCCGGTAACGGTTCCGGCCGAGCACTTGCACCCCGCGCACAAAGCAGATTCCTCGCTGCGCTCGCAATGACACGCAGTAGAGCCAACGTACCTTTGGCGAACTGTCGCTCCAACTCCCGCTTGACAGGGAAGCGTGCCCAGAGATACATTTAATACACGGTGTATTCTTTCTGGTATCGAAACCAATCACCCATTTCACCGTCGATGCGACGGTCCTCACCCGGGAGGAACTTCAATGCGCATTCTTGCATCGATCATGAACGGCGTCTGCGCGGCGAGCCTTGGACTGATGGGCGCTCTCGCGCCTGCGCCAGCGATGGCTCAGAGCCGGTGGGCCTGGGACATGCCAAACGAGTACGGGCCGCAGACCGTACCCGGATCCGCCGACGCGCATTTCGGCGCGCTCCTCAAGGCGGCGACCGGCGGCCGGCTCGAGGTGGTCAACCAGTACGGCGGCTCGATCAGCGTCAAGTCGCGAGACATGCTGGACGCGGTGAGCACCGGTGCGGTCCCGGTTGCGCATTTCCCGCTGCAGGCGGCTTCCGGCGCCAACCCGCTATTCCTGGTGTCCAACCTTCCGTTCCTCGCCCAGACGATCGAGGAATCCGTGATCCTGCAAAAGGTGATCCGTCCGCATATCGAAAGCCTGCTCTCGGAGTACAACGCGGAGCTTCTTTACTTCACCTTCTTCCCGCCGGTCGGGGTGTGGTCGAAAACACCTCTGCTCACGCTCGGCGACTATCGCGGCCTGCGCCTGCGCACCAACGACGCCATCTCGACCTCGCTGTTCAAGGCCCTGGGCGCGAGCCCGCTGCAGATCAGCTGGTCGGACATGCTGCCGCAACTGCAGACCGGCGCGATCAGCGCCGTCCACACCTCGATCTCGGGTGGGGTATTGGGCCAACTCTGGACTACGCTGCCTTACTACAACGACGTCGGCACCTTCATTCCAATCAACGGCGCGATCGTCAGCAAGGCGGCAATGGCCAAGCTGCCGGCGGACGTGCAGGAAGCCGTACGAAAGGCCGGGCGGGATACCGAAGCCTGGGCACGCGATACGATGATCGCGTCGATCAAGAAGGAGTTCGCGATCGCCGCGGGCGGCAAGACCAAGGTCGTCACCATCAACGAGCTGTCGAAGGACCTTAGCGCTGCTTACGCCAACGCCGCCAAGCCTATCATCTCCGACTGGGTAACCAAGACCGGTGCGCGCGGAAAAGCGATCGTCGATGCCTATTCGAAGCAGACGGGCAAGCAGTTCTAGAATCTAGGAAGAGCGTAGCGGCGAGCGCTGTGTCAGCGACGATGCGAGAGTTGCCCGCCATCTTTCGCATCGCGGACGGCGTCGTGCGCATGCTTTCGCGGGTGCTTGCCGTCGTCGCCTGCGCGGCGCTCGCGTTCTGCGGCGCGATGATCGTGCTGGAAATCCTCCTTCGCGCGGCATTCTCGACTTCGACCTATCTCGGCGCCGAGCTGGTTGGCTACGCGGTTGCCGTTACCACCTTCTTCGCGCTGCCCTATACCTTCCGCCAGGGCGAGCACATCCGCGCGAGCGTCCTGATCGACCGATTGGCGGGCTTGCCGCGCCGGGCCGCCGAAGTCGCCTGCGGCGTGGTGGCGCTCGCCTTCGCGGGTTTCGCTGCCTGGTACCTGTTCGGCACGCTTCTGCGTTACTGGGATCGCGGTACGGCGGCGGACAGCGGCAGCGGCATCCTGCTCTGGTGGCCCTATGCCGCGCTGGTCGTCGGCATGGTCGTGCTCTGCCTCGAGATCCTCATGTACGTGCTGCGGTTGCTGCTGGGCGGCCCGGCGATGAAGGGCGGAGCAAGCATCGAAGGCTTTGTTCCCGACGAACCACCTGCCGGCGAACGGCACGGCGGCTGATCTTGGAAACGTTCTCCTCCCTCCTGGTGGTCATCGTTCTCATCGCGTTGGTAGTCGGTGCGGGAGTCTGGATCTTCGTCGGCATCGGGCTTGTCGGGGCGCTGTCGCTCTTCTTCTTGCGAGATTACTCGCTCGATCGGATCGGGCTCTTGCTCCAGAGCTCGGTGTGGAACGGGGTCAGCAGCTGGGAGCTGTCCGCCATCCCGCTTTTCATCTGGATGGGAGAGATCCTGAT
>JADLEZ010000115.1 GCA_020845855.1 Burkholderiales bacterium | reverse complement strand
GTCGGAGAGGTTCTCCATCACGTGGATCAGGCCCATCACCGCGCCCAGGATGCCGATCGTCGGCGCATAGCCGCCGGCGGCTTCCCAGATGCGCGCCGACATCTTCATCTGGTTCTCCCACACGCCGATCTCGACCTCCATCGCCTCGCGGATCTTCTCCGGCTCGAAGCCGTCGACCAGCATCTGCAGGCCGTTGCGCTCGAAGCCGTCGGGAAGCTGCGAGAGCCGGTCCTCGAGCGCGAGCATCCCGTCCTTGCGCGCGACCTGCGCCCACTCGACGACGCGCTCGATCGCCCCGTGCGGATCGACGGCCGGCGGCGCGATGACCCATTGCGACAGCTTGAGCCCCTCGACGAACGTGGGCAGCGGGCTTTGCAGCATGACCGCGCCGAGCGTGCCGCCGATCACGATCATGAAGGCCGCGAGCTGCAGCAGCGAGCCGATGCTGCCGCCTTCGAGGATCTGCCCGCCGACGATCGCGCCGATGGCGACCACGAGGCCGATGATGCTGAGGATGTCCATATGCGCGCGCGTTGCCGTACCGGGGAGTTATCGGCACGCGGCGCGCTTTCCGGAGGTCTTGCCGCGCGTTTCGTGGAACCGCCGGTCCGGCCGCGCTCGCGCCGGCACGCGCCTTGCAGCGCGTGGGTGGACGACGTCTGATCAGGGCATCCCACCCCCATGGAATTCGTCTTCCTCTTCGTCGCCGCGACGGGGCTCGCAGGTGTGGTCATCGCCTTGCTGGTCCATTTGCGCGACGACCATCGCGGCTCGTAGCCGCCGCAGCGGAACGCAGCAGCGCATCGACGCGGACTGCCGGCACCTGGCCGCCCTGCGACGTGCAGGGTCAGTCGCGTCGCCAAAGCGCCCGCTGCGTGGTCGGCGTTCCAGCCGGCTCCGGTGACGCCCGATCCTCGGATCGCGATCCGGCCCGCACGGCGACACGTCCTTTTCGCCGGGCGAAACGGGGGCTACGATGCTTCCAAGGAAGCACGATGCTCGCCGCCCTCCTCCCTGCACTGCTGTTGCTGGCGGTCGCGCCAGCATCGGCCGAGCGCGTGAAGGTCGACGAGACGGCGGACACCGCCTATTACGTCGACACCGCGTCGATGAGCGATGCCGGGGAGCTCCGTCGCGCGACGGTCGTCCACGACCGTCCAAAGCAGGAGGCCGGCGGCGTGCGCTCGCGGCTGGTGTCCTACGAAGTCGACTGCACGGGCCAGCGGCTGAGAAGCATTGCCGTTACCGAGTACGGCGAGCCGATGGCGCAGGGGCGCGCCCTTGCGTCGACGGAGAGGGTGTCCGAGTGGCTGTACGTCGCGCCGCGGACCGGCAGCAGCCTCGGCGCGCGCGGCCCTTACCGGCCGATCGTGCGGTTCGTCTGCTCGCGGTAAGGCAGCTTTCCCGCTCGCTCGATCATTCGGTCGCGCGCGGGGACACGCGCCGGAATCGCACGAAGAGCGCGACGTCGTAGGCGATCTTCAGCACCCCGCACGCAACCAGCGGGGCAGCCATGTCGCCCATGGCAAGCCAGGCGCCGGCGATCGTCGGCGCTGCGGCCGAGGCGAGGCTGCGTGGCACCGCGGTGAAGCTCGCCGCCGCGGGCCGCTCGGCCGGCGTGACGACCGACATGACGTAAGCGCTGCGCGCCGGAACGTCCATCTGCGAGAGCAGGCTGCGGGCCAGCAGCAAGCCGAGGGCGATCTCCAGCGACGGCGCGAATGCGGCACCGATCAGGCACAGGCTCGAGGGGACATGCGTGAAGACCATCGTGTCGATGAGGCCGATGCGTCGTGCCAGCGGTGCCGCCGCAAGCTGCGACACTGCGCTCGCGAGCCCCGTCCAGAAGAAGAACGCGCCGGCCGCGGAAAGCGACACGCCGAAGCGATCGAAAAGCCACAGCGCGAGCAGCGCATTGATGACGAGGCCGCCCGCGAAGGCGTCGACGCTGAACAATCCTGCGAGCTGAAGGACGATTCCGCGCGACGGACCCAGCGACGCGGCCGGCCTTGCGACTTCGGCGCGCGCCGGCGGGATGCGCGAGTAAAGCAGCCAGACCATCACCCCGATCGCCGCATACAGGACGAACATCGCCCGCAATGCATCGATAGCTTCCCAGCCGGCCCGGACTTGCAATGCATCCGGGACCGACACGGCCAATGCGCCGACCGCCCCGCACACCGAGCCGATGAAGCTGTAGCGTGCGAACAGCGTCGTGCGTGCGTCGCCGGTTGCCGACGATGCCAGGGCGCTGTGCTCGAGCGGCATGAACACGCTGACGTCGCCCCCGCCCGGGTTCATCGGCCCGATGAAGGCCACGAGAAGCAGAGGCCACAACGAGGTCAGGCTCGCAAAGCCGAGCCCCGTCGCCGCCATGAGGACCGCGGCCGCCAGCAGCAGCCGCCGCAAGCCCAGGCGATGCCCCCAGCGCCCCACGGCGAGCGTCGCCAGTGCCGAACCCAGCAAGGCCGCCGTGCTGAGCAGGCCGACCTGGAACTGGCCGTGGCCGATCGCGAGCAGGTACGCCGGAAGCAGCACGGCGACGTAGCCGTCCGCGAAGGCGCGCAATGCGCGGGCAGCAAGAAGCGGTGCGATCATCGCGGGCTCGCGTCGCCGGGATCGACGCGATGTCCCGCGGGACAGGGCATCGAATCGGCGCCAGCGCCCGGCGTCGTGGGCGCGATCCTCCTCGCTCGCACGAGCGTCGGATCGATGCGCCACAGCGAGCCGTCGAACGCACCCGTGGCGAAGAAGACGTTCCGCCGAGCCGAGTAGGTCAATCGGGAGAAACCGATCTCCCTGGCCTCTTCCTCGATGCCCGGATGGTGGCGCGTCACCTCGAGACTCGATGCGTCGATGCGCCACAGGACCGGCATTACGTTGCTGGTCACGATCACATCACCGCCCGGTCCGATGGCGAAGTCGGGCGGGCACGCATCCGGCGCGCGCACCCACATCCATCCGGGCAGGCGAATCGACGCGATCCTTTGTTCGCCTGTTGCATCGTGGATGTCGACACCGTCGACGTGGAGGACCCAGAGTTTGCCGGAGCCCGCGTGCAGTTGCGCACACAACACGTGGGGTCGCGCTGCATACCAATGGGCCGGCGGCTCCTTGTCGCGGTGCGGCCGTCCATCGCCGACCCGATCGGCGACGCCGCTCCAATCGCACGCCGCAATGCCGGCCGACACGATCACCGCACCAACCGCCAACATCCGTATGCCTGGGATTCCGTCGCGCATGGCCGCTCCTTCCCGGGTGAGGTAGGGAGCAGACTTGGGACGGCCGTCCTTTCGAACCGGGTGTCTGCGTTTTCGACCCGGCCAGGCGCCGGGTCGACCGGGCGCCTGCTGTCGCTTGGAAACGTGCTCGCCGCCAACGTATGACGACGCGCTTCCGTCGTCAATGCTTTGTCGTAGCTTTCATCACGATGCCGTGATATACGTCACAGCATCATGGACCGGTTCGCGGCCCTCGTGCTGAGCCTGCCTGCGTGCAACTCCACGCTGCGCATGCGCCTGTGGCGGTCGCTGAAGGAGACCGGCTGCGGCGTTCTGCGCGATGGCGTGTACCTGCTGCCGTCGAGCGCCACCGCTTGCGAGGTCCTCGCGAAGCTGGAATCGGAGATCGGCTCGTGGGGGGGCTTCGCGATGACCCTCGAGCTCGCTGCCCGATCCGAGTCGCAGGTCGAGAAGTTGCGGAAGCTTTTCGACCGCAGCAGCGAGTATGGCGTTCTCGTGCGAAGAATCGGTGGCGCGAAGGTGTCGCTCGCCGAGCTCGGGCCGAGGCGCGCCCAGACGGAAATCCGCCGTATCGAGCGCGCGCTCGAAAAGCTCGCGGCGATCGATTTCCATGCAGGACCGGCGGCCGCGCAGGCGGCGGCCGCCATGGACGATCTGAAGGCCAGCTATCGGGCCGCGTTTGCGCGCGGGGAGCCACGCCATTCCCGTCGGCCCCTCCGTCGGCTCGATGCCGCGCGCTATCGGAACCGCACCTGGGCGACACGGCGCTCGCCATGGGTCGACCGGCTCGCGAGCGCCTGGCTGATCAAGCGCTTCATCGACCGCGACGCACGATTCGCATGGATCGCCCGGCCGAGCGAGCGCCCGAAGAACGCGATCGGGTTCGATTTCGACGGCGCCGAGTTCACCCACGCCGGACACAGGGTCACCTACGAAGTACTGCTTGCGAGTTTCGGCCTGGACGCCGATCCGGCACTGGCCGAAATCGGCGCGGCCGTGCACTTTCTCGACGTCGGCGGAATCCCCGTGCCGGATGCCAAGGGGCTGGAAACGATGCTCAAGGGAGCGCGCGAGAAGGCGCGCAGCGACGATGCGCTGCTCGCGCATTCGATGCGGGCGTTCGACCTTCTCTATTCCGGCTATCGCACGGCCTGAGCCGAGAGCGGCGGGCACGATCGGCCGACGGCCGTTCCCGCTGCCGCAGGCGATGCAGGGTGGTACGCTGACCACCACCGATGCTCCGGATGGACAATGGAGCAGGACCTGCAAATCGACTTCCGGAGGAGCAGTGACATGGTGAGCCCCGCCAAGAACACGATATGCCTCTGGTACGACCGCGACGCCGAGGAGGCGGCGCGGTTCTACGCCAGGACCTTCCCCGATTCATCGGTCGGCGCCGTTCTTCGGGCACCCGGAGACTTTCCCTCGGGAAAGCAGGGCGATGTGCTGACGGTCGAGTTCACCGTCATGGGAATCCCCTGCCTCGGGCTCAATGGGGGCCCGGAGTTCAAGCACAACGAAGCGTTCTCGTTCCAGGTCGCCACCGCCGACCAGGCCGAGACCGATCGTTACTGGAACGCGATCATCGGCAACGGCGGCCAGGCGAGCGCGTGCGGCTGGTGCAAGGACAAATGGGGATTGTCCTGGCAGATCACGCCGATCGCTCTCACGCAGGCGATAAGCGATCCCGATCCTG
>JADLEZ010000114.1 GCA_020845855.1 Burkholderiales bacterium | reverse complement strand
GCGTCCCGCCTTGCTCCCCCTCTCCCCGCACGCGCGGAGAGGGGCAACGGCATGGCGTCCCGCCTTGCTCCCCCTCTCCCCGCACGCGGGGAGAGGGCCGGGGTGAGGGGACGATCGGAGAACTGAGATGGCCAAGCGACTCCTGCACATCATCGTCAACGGCCGCGCGCGCGAGGACGCCGTCGGCGACCACACCTCGCTCGTCGACTATCTGCGCGGAGTCGTAGGCCTTACCGGAACCAAGCAGGGCTGCGACGGCGGCGAGTGCGGCGCCTGCACCGTGCTGGTGGACGGCGAGCCGCGCCTTGCGTGCATCACGCTGGCGGCGACCATGGCGGGGCGCTCGGTGGAAACGATCGAAAGCCTCGCGGTCGACGGCCGCATGAGCCGCCTGCAGCGGGCCTTCCACGAGAAGCTCGGCACCCAATGCGGGTTCTGCACGCCGGGGATGATCATGAGCGCCGAGGCGCTCCTGCGCCGCAATCCGTCGCCGAGCGAAGCCGACATCCGCGCGGCACTCGCCGGCAACCTCTGCCGCTGCACGGGCTACGTGAAGATCATCGAGTCGGTGCAGTGCGCCTGCGCGGAGGAAGCCTGACCATGGACACCCGCGTCAGGTCTCACCCTCTCCCCGCGAGCGGGGAGAGGGCCGGGGTGAGGGGCGAGCGCAGCGTCGGTATCGCCACACCGCTCGTCGACGGCATCGAGAAGGTCACCGGGCGGGCGCGCTACACGGCGGACCTGCCCGCGGGCGAGGCGCTGGTCGGCCGCATTCTGCGTAGCCCGGTTGCGCACGGCGTCATCCGCGGCATCGACACCGCGCGGGCGCGCGCGCTGCCGGGGGTGCGAGCGGTGATCACCGGCCTCGACTTCGCCGCGCCCTACGGCGTCATCCCGATCGCGCAGAACGAATGGCCGCTCGCGCGCGAGCGCGTGCGCTACCGCGGTGAGCCGATAGCCGCGGTGGCGGCGGTGGACGAGGCGACCGCGGAGGCGGCGCTCGCGGCGATCGAGCTTGACATCGAGCCGCTGCCCGCGTACTTCGCCGCCGCCGACGCGCGGGCGCCGGACGCGGTTCGCCTGCACGACAACAAGCCGGGCAACCTCGAGCGCGAGGTCGACCAGTGCTTCGGCGACGTCGAGGCGGGCTTCGCCGCCGCCGACCTCGTGCGCGAGGCGACGTTCCACTACGCGGAGGTTGCGCACGGCCAGATCGAGCGCAACGCCGCCATCGCGACCTACGAGCCCGAGCGTGACCGGCTCACCAGCCATTCGACGACCCAGGTGCCGTACTACCTGCACCTGACGCTCGCGCAGTGCCTCGGCATGGATGCCTCGCGTATTCGCGTGGTCAAGCCGTTCGTGGGCGGCGGCTTCGGCCATCGCGTCGAGCCGCTGAACTTCGAGATGGTCGTGGGTGCGCTCGCGCGCGCGGCAGGCGGCACCGTGCGGCTGCTGCAATCGCGCGAGGACAGCTTCTTCACCCATCGCGGCCGGCCCGAGACCGACATCCGGTTGAAGCTCGGCCTCACCAAGGCCGGCAGGATCACCGCGGTCGACTGCGAGATCGTGCAGCGGGGCGGGGCGTACGGGGGGTATGGGCTGGTCACCATCCTGTACGCCGGGGCACTCTTGCACGCGCTGTACGAAGTGGGCGCGGTGCGCTACCGCGGCTATCGCGTGTACACCAACACTCCACCCAACGGCGCGATGCGCGGTCACGGCGCGGTCGACGCGCGGCACGCGTTCGAGGCCCTCCTCGACGCGATGGCGCAGGAGTTGGTACTCGACCCGTTCGCGGTCCGGCGCGCGAACCTCATCACTACCCCCTATCGCACGCTCAACGACCTGCAGGTGAACTCCTGCGGATTGCCCGCCGCCCTCGACTGGGTCGAGCAGGCGTCGCAATGGAAGGAGCGGCGCGGCAAGCTTCCCCGCGGGCGCGGGCTCGGCATGGCGTGCTCGCACTACGTGTCAGGCTCGGCCAAGCCCGTGCACTGGAGCGGCGAGCCGCACGCGGTGGTGAACCTGAAGCTCGACTTCGACGGCAGTATCACCGTGCTCACCGGCGCGTCGGACATCGGCCAGGGCAGCTCGACGCTGCTGATCCAGGTGGTGGCGGAAGTGCTCGGGGTGCCGATGGCGCGCATCCGCATCGTCACCACCGACAGCGCGCTCACACCGAAGGACAACGGATCCTATTCCTCGCGGGTGTCGTTCATGGTCGGCAACGCCGCGCTGCGCGCCGCGCAGGAGCTCTTGCGCATCCTGGTCGCCGCCGCGGCGAAGCGGCTCGGGGTCGAGCCCGGGCGTGTCGACTGGCTCGGCGAAGGCTGCCGCGTCGAGGGCTCCGATCGCGGGCTCGACTTCGCCGAAGTGGTGTCGGCGGCGCTGGCCGAAGCGGGGACGTTGACCGTGAAGGGGACCTGGTCGACCCCGCCGGAGACGCAGGGCGGGAAGTTCCGCGGCGCCGCGGTCGGGTCCAGCGCGGGCTTTTCGTACGCCGCGCAGGTGGTCGAGGTGGCGGTCGACGAGGAGACCGGCGCGGTCAAGGTGGAGCGGGTGTGGGTCGCGCACGACTGCGGCTTTGCGATCAACCCGCTCGCGGTCACCGGCCAGGTGCAAGGGGCGATCTGGATGGGCATGGGCCAGGCGTTGCAGGAGGAGGCGCAGTATCACGACGGACTGCACCTGCGCGCGAACTTCCTCGATTACCGCATTCCGACGATCGCGGAGTCGCCGCCGATCGAGGTGCAGCTCGTGGAGAGCGACGATCCGCTCGGGCCGTTCGGCGCCAAGGAGGCGAGCGAGGGCGGGCTGCACGGGTTCCCGCCCGCGTTGACCAGCGCGATTGCCGACGCCGTGGGCATTCGACTGGCGGAGCTTCCGGCCACGCCGGACCGCGTGCTCGACGCGATCGAGCGCAAGCAGCGCGCCGACAAGCTCGCCGCCGCGCGCGCGCGGAGGCCGCAATGACGATGCCGGCATTCGACCTCGCGCGCCCGACCAGTGTGCGGCAGGCCGCCGATCTGCTCGCCTCACCGGGCGCGCGGCTCATCGCGGGCGGCACCGACCTCGTGCCCAACCTTCTGCGCGGCATCGAGCGCCCGACGCTGCTGATCGACCTGGGCGGCGTGCAGGACCTTGCCGCCATCGCCTACGACGGGCGCGACCTTATGATCGGCGCCGGCGCAACGCTGGCGCGAATCGCCGGCGACGAGCGCATCGCCCGCGACTTCGCCGCGATCGCGCAGGCCGCGCACGAGGTCGCGGCACCCGCGCACCGCAACGCGGGCACCCTCGGCGGCAACCTCTGCCTCGACACCCGTTGCGTGTTCTACAACCAAAGCGAATGGTGGCGCGCGGCCAACCACTGGTGCCTCAAGCGCGGCGGCGATACCTGCCACGTGGCGCCCCAAGGCCAGCGCTGCCACGCGGCGTTCAGCGGGGATTTGGCGCCGGCGCTGATCGCGCTCGATGCGCAGGTGGAGATCGCCTCGGCGGCCGGCACGCGGCGCATGCCGCTCGCGGAGCTGTACCGTGACGACGGCGCCGCGCACCTGACGCTGGCTCCCGGCGAGCTCGTGGCGCACGTGCACGTGCGAAAGCGCGATGCGCTGCGCTCCGGCTACCGCAAGGCGCGGGTGCGCGGCGGGATCGACTTTCCGCTGGCGGGCGTGGCCATCGCGCTCGCCATGGACGGCGAGTGCATCGCGCGCTTGCGCGTCGCGCTTACCGGAACCAACGCGCAACCGCTGGCGCTGCCGGAAACCGATGCGTTCATCGGACGCAGGATCGACACGGCGCTGTTCGCGGAGCTTGCCAAGCGGGTGGCCAAGGCGGTGAGCCCGATGCGCACCACCGTGACGGCATCCAACTACCGGCGGCAGGTCGCGTGCGTGCTCGCGCGGCGGCTCGTAGCCGATCTCGCGGCATCGTGAAGGAGACACCGATGCACTGTCCCAAGTGCCACCGCGAGCTCTCGGGTGCGGCGGAGGCCTACATCTGTTGCGCGGACGCGGCGCTGCGCTGGCACTGCCGCTCGTGCGCGAAGGTCAGCGAGGGTTTTGCCTTCCCGCATGGCCGCTGCCCGCTGTGCGGCGGCGAGCTCGAACTGTTCGAGCCCGACCCTGTTGCGGACTCGGCGGCCCTGGCCGCGGTGCGCAAGGCCTTCGAGATCGAGCTGGGCGGACAGGCTTTCTACCATCGCGCCGTCGTGAGCACCGCCGATCCCGCGCTGCGCGAGCTCTTCGGCCGCTTCGCCGCGATGGAGCGCGAGCACATGGACACGCTCGCCAGCCGCTATCACGTCGACATGTCGCCGGTGTTCGACGCGCACGCGGTCGAGCACGCGGTCGTGTTCGCGGGCATCGACCGCCGCGTCGGCGACGCCGAGGACCTGTTCCGCGTCGCTATCGACATGGAGGAGCGCGCCGCGGCTTTCTTCGAGGCGACGGCGGCGCGGGCCGCGCCCGGATCGATGGCCGAGCGCCTGTATCGCGAGCTCGCGGCGGAGGAGCGCGACCACGCGCAGATCCTGCGCACCGAGCAAGCGCTGTGGCGGGCCGGCAAGCCAGGACCGCTGGGGGCGGCGGCGGCGCCGGATACCGGCCAGGGCGCGGCGACGATGAACGCGGCGCAAGTGCTCCTCGCCGGCCACGACGATGCCCGCATCGCACTCGTCTGCGGCGACCGCGAGGTCACGCGCGGCGCGCTGCGCGACGAAGTGGCACGTGCGGGAACGCGGTGGCGCGCGCGCGGCCTGCGGCGCGGCGATCGCGTGGCGATCCGGCTTGCCGACGGCATCGATTGGGTCGTCGCCTACTTGGGCGTGATCTGGGCTGGCGGCGTGGCGGTCGGCGTCAACCCGCAGGTGCCCGCCGCCGAGTGGCTCAAGATACTGGACGCGGCCGGGTTCCTGTTCATTCTCGCCGAATCGGGCGACGAGACGCCGCCGCCGTGGCGCGTGCAGGTCGTCACCCTCGCCGACTGGAAGCGCGACCTCGGTGAGGCCGCGCCGCGCGATGCGGTCCAGATGCGCGCCGACGACCCCGCGCTGTGGGGGCATTCGTCGGGCACGAGCGGCCATCCGAAGGCGGTCGTGCTGCCGCAGCGGATCGCGCTCGAGATCGAGCGCATCGGCCGCGAGACGCTCGGCCTCACCGCCGACGACCGCCTCTACGCGAGCTCCAAGCTCTTCTTCTGTTATCCGCTCGCCAACGCGCTGTTCACGGGCCTCAAGCTCGGCGCCACGGTGATCCTCGATCCGCAATGGCCGACGGCGAAAGGGGTGGCCGAGACAGTGGCGGCACGCCGGCCGAGCGTGCTGTTCAGCGTCCCGTCGCTGTACCGGAATCTGCTGAAAGAAGGGCTGGCCGAGTCGCTCGCGCGCTGCGGCGTGCGCCTGTTCGTCTCGGCGGGCGAGTCGCTGCCGCCGATGCTGCGCGAGGAGTGGAAGCGGCGCACCGGCCGCACCATCGTCAACGGGTTCGGCGCGTCGGAGACGCTGGTGCTCGTGCTCGTCGATGCCGACGACGGCAGGGCACTTTGCGCCTCGCCGGGCTGCGAGGTCCGCGCGCTGGACGAGGCGCAAGGGGCAGCACCCGGACGCATCCTGGTGCGCGGGTCGACCCTTGCACTCGGCTACTGGAACCGGCCCGACGCGCAGGCCGAGTCCTTCCGCGACGGCGGGTTCTCGCCGGCGGACCTTTTCGTGCGCCGCGACGACGGCACTTGGATGTACGCCGGCCGTGAGGACTCGCTGGTGAAGGTGCACGGACGCTGGGTCGACCTCGTCGAGCTCGAGCAGAAGCTCGCGGCCGAGTGCCCCGGCATTGGGGAGGCGGCGGCGGTCGCGGTGCCCGATGCCGACGGTGTGGACGCGATTGCGCTGTTCTTCGTCGCCCAACCCGGGGTTGCGATGCCTGACTCGCTCGCGCTGCGCGAGCACGCCGGCCGCTTGCCGCCGCACCAGCGGCCGCGCTGGATCCATCCGGTCGAGGCGATGCCGCGCACGCCGACCGGCAAGCTCATGCGCCGAAGGTTGAAAGACTTGCATGACGCGTTCATCGCGGCGGATCCCCACGATGCTCACCACTGAACGCAGCGGCGGCGTGTTGGTCGCCACCCTCGCGCGGACGCCGGTCAACGCGATCGACGCCGCCGTGCTCGCGCACCTGGAGGCAGCATTGCGCCAAGCGGAGGCCGACGAGACGGTGACCGTGTTTCACCTGCGCAGCGGCTTGCCGGTGTTCTGCCCGGGCGCGGATCTCGCGCTGATGCGCGAGTGCCTCGCGCAAGCGGGCGCCGCGCACGCGATGGTCGACGTGGTGATCGGCATGCAGCGGGTGTTCGCGCGGCTTGCGAGCGCGCCGTTCGTGTCGATTGCCGAGATCGGCGGCGCGGCATTCGGCGGCGGGCTCGAGTTGGCGCTCGCCTGCGACCTGCGGGTGGCCGCGCACGAGGCGAAGCTCGCGCTGCCGGAAGCGAGCCTCGGACTCCTGCCCGCGGCGGGAGGCACGCAGCGCCTCACCGCGCTGTGTGGACCCGGAGTCGCCCGCCGGCTGATACTCGGTGGAGAAACGATCGACGGACGCGAGGCCGAGCGCCTCGGCGTGGTCGACTGGGCGCGCCCCGCCGACGCACTCACCGAGTGGACCGCAGAGCTTGCCGCGCGCATCGCGGCCAAGCCGCGAGCCGCGCTCGCCGCGAACAAGCGCTGCATCGCGGCGGCGGTGTTCGCCTCGCCCGCGGGCTTTGCCGCGGAGATCGACGCGACCCGCGAGCTCTACGGCGCGCCCTACACATTGGAGCGGGTCGGGGAGTTCCTCGCCCGCCGCCGCACGACCGAAGCGAAAACCAAGGAGAGCATGTCATGACACTGGCAGGAAAGGTAACCATCGTTACCGGCGCGGCCTCGGGTATCGGCCGCGCGACCGCCGCGGCGCTGGCCGAAGCGGGCGCGACCCTCGTGGTCGCCGACATCCAGCAAGAGCAGGGGGCGGCAGCGGCCGCGCAGCTGCGCGAAGCGGGAGCCAAGGCCGACTTCATGGCGGTCGACATGACCGATCGGGCCTCGATCGCCGCGTTCGCCGAGGCGGTGCAGGCGCGCCACGGCACGGTCGACATCCTCGTCAACGGCGCGGGCTGGGGCCGCACGCACCCGTTCTGGGAGGGCACCCCGGAGCTGTGGGACAAGATCGTGGCGCTCAACTTCGTGGGGCCGATGACGCTCGTCAAAGCGCTCCTGCCGCGCATGCTGGAGCGCAAGGGGGGGCGCATCGTCAACATCGCAAGCGACGCCGGCCGCGTCGGCAGCCTGGGCGAGACGGTGTACGCCGGCGCCAAGGGCGGGCTCATCGCGTTCACCAAGTCGCTCGCGCGCGAGACCGCGCGCTACGGCATCAACGTCAACTGCGTGTGCCCCGGTCCCACCGACACCCCGCTCCTGCGGGCGGTGCCCGAGGGGCATCTCGAGGCGTTCAAGAAGGCCATCCCCATGCGCCGCTTCGCCGAGCCGCGCGAGATCGCCGACGCCGTGGCGTTTTTCGCGGGTCCCCATTCCACGTACATCACCGGCCAGGTGCTGAGCGTCAGCGGCGGGCTTACGATGGCGGGCTAGTTAAGGCTCGGAATTTGTTAAGGTACGTGCGTTGCTCCCTATGACCGTGTCAGCTTGTTAAGGTACGTGCGTTGCTCCCTATGACCGTGTCATCCCGAGCGAAGCGAGGGATCTGCATTGCAGCCGACTCAATCGGTTGTGAAGCAGATTCCCCGTTCCTCGGAATGACACTACGTTCGTAACGAACCGCTCGAGAACATCCGAAGGAGAAGCTAGATGCAGCAGATACAGCTCGCGGGCTACGCCGCCAAGCACTTCCGCTACGCGACGTCGGGCAAGGTCGCGACGATCACGCTCAACCGGCCCGAACGCAAGAACCCGCTGACCTTCGAGTCCTACGCCGAGTTGGGCGCGCTGTTCCGCGGCATGGCGCACGCGAGCGACGTGAAGGCGATCGTGCTTGCCGGCGACGGCGGCAACTTCTGCTCGGGCGGCGACGTGCACGAGATCATCGGACCCCTGGTCGCGATGGACATGCCGGGGCTGTTGCGCTTCACGCGCATGACCGGCGAGCTCGTCAAGGCGATGCGCGAATGCCCGCAGCCGATCGTCGCCGCCATCGACGGCGTGTGCACCGGCGCGGGCGCGATGATGGCCTGCGCGGCGGACCTGCGCTTCGCGACCGCCCGCAGCAAGCTCGCGTTCCTGTTCGTGCGGGTCGGGCTCGCCGGCGCCGACATGGGCGCATGCACGCTGCTGCCGCGGCTCATCGGCCTGTCGCGCGCCGCCGATCTCCTGTACACCGGACGCGTGGTCGGCGGCGAGGAGGCCGAGCGCTTCGGCTTCTACAACCGCCTGGTCTCGCCGGAGGCGCTGCAGGACGAGGCCGCCGCGATGGCGCAAAGCCTCGCCGACGGTCCGACGTTCGGCCACGCGATGACCAAGACGATGCTGTGGCAGGAGTGGAGCTCGGGGTTGGGCGAGTGCATCGAGGCCGAAGCGCAGGCGCAGGCGATCTGCATGCAGACCAACGACTTCGAGCGCGC
>JADLEZ010000113.1 GCA_020845855.1 Burkholderiales bacterium | reverse complement strand
GCACGGCCGACGCTTGCGTTGAGCGAAGGCTGTCAGTTCATCGGCGCGCGTTACCGAACGGCGCGCGCAGCGCGCTTATGATCGACGCGCTTCGTGGTCCTCCTGCGCAGCCGGCGCAGGGCCGCCCCAAGCCGGCTGCGGTAATCCTACCGGCCGCAAATTGCGCAGCCTGTCGCGCATAGCGACCGCGGACGCGCAATTTGCGGACGTGCTGCCTACTTCTGCTGGCCAACAGTCCATTGAAAATCTCAGTGTGTCATCCCGAGGAGCGAAGGCGACGAGGGATCTGCATTGCGGAATACGTTGGCTCGGCGCGAAAGCGGATCCCTTGCTGCGCTCGGGATGACACCGGATTGGGGGTACGGTCGCGAAATTCAACACGGGTTGGAGGCCGCTCGCGATTGAGCTGCCTGGCCGACGCTTGCGTCGAGCGAAGGCTGTCAGTTCATCGGCGCGCGTTACCGAACGGCGCGCGCAGCGCGCTCATGATCGACGCGCTTCGTGGTCCTCCTGCGCAGCCGGCGCAGGGCCGCCCCAAGCCGGCTGCGGTAATCCCACCGGCCGCAAATTGCGCAGCCCGTCGCGATCAGCGACCGCGGACGCGCAATTTGCGGACGTGCAGCCTACTTCTGCTGGCTTCCCCGGATGTTGCCGGCGATCGCGCCGGCCACGCCGCCGATCGCAGCGCCGGTCCAGGCGTCCCCGCCCGCGATCGCGGCAATGCCTGCGCCGGCGCCGGCGCCGATGAGCCCGCCGCTCATGGTCCCTTGCTGCTGCGGCGTCATGTTGGTACATGCGGCGAGAATGCCAAGCGAGGCGGCCGCGACGATCAGATGCTTGCGATTCATGTCCATGTCTCCTACTTGGTCTTGGGCACGACGATCTCGGTCCACACGACTTCGAGGACCGGCCGCGACAGGCGGGACGGATTCGCCGCATACCAGGCGTCGATCTTGCCGCGCACGCTGTCGGGCGACTCGCCGCGCAGGCCGCGCGACATCCGCGGCACGAAGCTCTGCGCATCCGACGGCGGGTTGTTGCCGAAGTACTCGACCTCGACCTGCAGCAGGTTGCCGATCCCGAGCAGGTAGGCCTTCTTCTGGTCGACCGACGACTTCGTCCAGTGATCGCCGGTGACGATCGGAACTCCCTGCGCCTGCACGCTGCCCAAACCGCCGGCCAGAACCATGCACGCCGCCGCCAGCAGCGCGCGCCATCCACGTCTCGTTGTCATCGCACCTCTCCTTTAAGAAACTTCAGCGGCCGGATGCCGCCGCGACGCCCTGGGGCTGCGGCGTCGCCGAATTGGCGAGGTCCACCCAGCCGCCCCCCATGGCCTGGTAGACCGCCACGATCTGCCCATAGCGCTCGCTCAGCACGCGTACGTTGGCGAGCTCCGCGGCGAACAGTTCGTTCTCCGCGACCAGCACGTCAAGATAGCTCGCGATCCCCTTGTCGAAGCGCAGGTTGGACAGGCGCGCGAATTCGCGCAGCGCCTGCACGCGCTGGGTCTGCGCCGCGAGCTCCGCGATCTTCTCCTGCGAGCCCACCAGCGCGTCGTTGGTCTCGCGCAGCGCACCGAGGATCGTCTGCTGGTAGAACGCGAGCGCTGCTCTTTGTCCGCCTTCGGCCGAGCGCACCTGCCCTTCGATGCCGCCGGCGGTGAAGATCGGCCCGGTCACGCCGGCGACCACGGCCCACGTGGTCGCGGGGCCGGTCAGGAAATTGCCGAACGCGGTGCTGACCGAGCCTAAGAGCCCGGTAAGCGAAAGGGTCGGAAAGTAGAGCGCCTTCGCGGCGCCGATGTTCGCGTTGGCGGCAACGAGGTTCTGCTCGGCCTGCAGGATGTCGGGCCGGCGCAGGAGCACCGCGGACGGCAGATCGGCGGGAATCAGGGGTGCCACCAGCGCGTCGATCGGCTTGCCGCGCGGGATCGGCCCCGGATTGCGCCCGGTCAGCACCGAGATCCCGTTTTCCAGGCTCGCGATGCCCTGCCGGAACAGCGGGATCGCCGCCTGCGCCTGCTGGTACTGCGAGTTGATCTGCGAAACCTCGGTCATCGACACGAGTCCCGCCTTGTAGCGCAGCTCGAAGATGCGCTTCGTCTCGCCGAAGTTGGCGGCGGTCCGGGTCGCGATCTCCAACTGGCGGTCGAGTGCGCGCAGCGCGAGGTAGCTCGTCGCCACACCGGCGACCAGGGTCAGCACGACGCCGCGCTTGGCCTGCTCGCTCGCGTAGACCTGCGCCTGCGCCGCCTCGCTCAGGCGTTGCACGCGGCCGAAGAGATCGATCTGCCATTGCGCGGCGAGCGAGCCCTGGTAGATCGTGAAGTACGGGCTGAACGGCTCCGGAATGGGTGGGGTGCCGACCCGGCTTTGCCGCGTGCGCGTGGTGTCGGCGCCGTAGCCGACCTGCGGCCAGAGCTGCGAGCGCGTCGCCTGCAGGCCGCCGGCGAACTGCTCGATGCGCGCGACGGCGATGCGGATGTCGCGGTTCTCGCGCAGCGTGGTCTCGATCAGCTCGTCGAGCACCGGATCGCCGAACTGCTTCCACCACGGCGTGTTGGCGACCTCCGCGGCCTTCGGATAGTCGATCCGCCAGGTCACGGGCGTGTCGACCACCGGCTTTACGTAGTCGGGGCCGACGGTGCAGGCCGCAAGCGTCACGCCCGCCGCGAGGGCGAGCGCGCGCGCAGGCAATCCGGGGGGGCGCATGCGATCAGTCATAATCACGGGTATTTTCGCAGCGACGCCCCGCGGAAGCGAGGTAAACCAACGTGTAGTCGCGGCGGCGCGCGTGCGCTGGCAGCATTCGTTCCAGCAAAATGACATAGGCAAGGAGAGGGCTTTGAGCAACTTCTGGGACATCGTGGTCCTGCTGGCGTCGACGTTCGTCTTCGTCGCCTACCTGTTCGTTCTGTTCCATATCGTCGTCGACCTGTTCCGCGACAGCGAGATGGGTGGGGGCGCCAAGGTTCTGTGGTTCATCGGCCTGGTGCTGGTGCCGCTATTGACCGCCATCATATACATCCTGGCCCGCGGCTCCGGCATGGCGGCGCGGCAGCAAGCGGCGATGAAGCGGGCGAAGGACGACGCCGACGCCTACATCCGCAACGTGGCGGGAGCCACGCCGGCGCAGGAGATCGCGCAGGCCAAGGCCCTCCTGGACGCCGGCACCATCAGCGCGGACGAGTTCGCGCGCTTGAAGAAGAAGGCGCTCGGCTGACTCTCCTGCCTGGATCGAGCGCGGCTCGAAGGGCCGCGCGCGTTGCCGCCGTAGGCGCGGCGCTGCTGCTGGCCGCCTGCGGCATCCTGCCGCGCAACGCCGTCCCGCCCGAGCTCATGGGGGTCGCCGAGATTCCCGGCCTCCCGTACGTGCGCGCGTCGGCCGGGCAGCCGAGCCCGGTCATGATGCGCGACCTGGTGGAATCGTTCGCGCAGGAGCCGCCGGGCCTGTTCCGCACCGACGCGGACGGGCGCGTGCACTACGCGCACCTCGCGCTCTCCGGTGGCGGCCCGAACGGTGCGTTCGGTGCGGGGTTTCTCAAGGGGTGGACCGAAACGGGCAACCGTCCGACGTTCAAGATCGTCACCGGGGTGTCCACCGGGGCGCTGATCGCGCCGTTCGCGCTGCTCGGGCCGAAGTACGACGCCGCGCTGCACGAGTTCTACACGACTACCGCGTCGCGCAACATCTTCCGCTTGCTGTCGATCGTTCCCCAACTCCTGGGCGGCGAATCGCTGGCGGAGACGGGCCCGCTGCAGGTGCTCATCGCGCAGCACGTCGACGAGGCGTTCCTGCGCGAAATCGCCGCGGCGCACGCACGCGGGCAGCGGCTGTACGTCGCGACGGTCAACCTCGATTCGCAGCGCTTCGTGGTGTGGAACATGGGGCTCATCGCGAAGGCGGGCGCGCTCGATCTGTTTCGCGACGTGCTGCTCGCGTCGTCGTCGGTTCCGGTCGCGTTCCCGCCCGTGTTCTTCGCGGTCGAGGCCGACGGCCGGCGCTACGACGAGATGCACGTCGACGGCAGCGTGGGCGCGTTCGTCTTCTACTCGGGTGGTGTGTGGAGCTTCGCGGCCGCCAGGGAAGCGGCGAGCGCGCGCAGCGCGAGCAACGACATCTTCGTGATCCACAACGGACAGCTTCCGCCGAACCCGCAGATCACCTCGCGGTCGCTGCGCAGCATCGCCCTGCGCGTGTTCGAGTCGGCGGGAAGGGCCGCGGTGGTCGGTGACCTCTTCCGCATCTACAGCGTGGCCGTCCACGAGCGCTCGGATTTCCACTGGATGACGATTCCGCCTGGCGTGGAGATGACCGGAAACGAAGTGTTCGACCCGGCCCAGATGCAGGCCCTGTACGATCTTGGATACCGCATGGCGCTGGAAGGTCCGCGCTGGCGCGTGCATCCGCCCGGCTTCGGCACGCCCGCCGAGGCGCCCTGACTCGATACCTCGACAGCCATGCCCGTGACCCGAACCAAAGCCAAGAAGCCGCTGGCGCGAAAGACGCCGAAGACCACCGCGCGCAAACCACGCACCGTCCCCATCGACCTCGGCCTGCAGGGCGGCGGCGCGCACGGCGCCTTCACTTGGGGGGTGCTCGACCGCCTGCTCGAGGAGTCCTGGCTTACGTTCGACGGCCTGTCGGGCACGTCGGCGGGCGCGATGAATGCCGTGGTGATGGCCGACGGCCTCGCGGCGGGCGGACCGGAGGGTGCACGCGCGGCGCTGGAAGCGTTCTGGCGGCGCGTGTCGGACGCGGCGCAATTGAGCCCCTTGCGGCGCGGCCCGCTCGAGATCCTCACCGGCACCTGGACGCTCGATTTTTCCCCGTTGTTCGCCGCACTCGACGTGGCCTCGCGCGTGCTGTCGCCGTACGACACCAATCCGCTCGGCGGCAATCCGCTGCGGCGGGTGCTGGCCGAAAGTGTCGACTTCGCACGGCTCGCCAAGGCGCCCACCAGGGTGTTCGTCACCGCCACCAACGTGCGCACGGGACGCGGGCACGTGTTCCGCAACGCCGACCTCACACCCGACGTGCTGCTCGCCTCGGCCTGCCTGCCCACACTCTTCCAGGCGGTGGAGATCGACGGCGAAGCCTATTGGGACGGCGGCTACTCGGGCAATCCGTCGATGGCGCCGCTCATCCGCGAGTGCCAGGCGTCGGACACGATCCTGGTGCAGATCAATCCCATCGAGCGGCCGGGCACGCCGCGCTCGGCGCGCGAGATCCACAACCGCCTGAACGAGATCGCGTTCAACTCGGTGCTGCTCAAGGAGATGCGCACTGCCGCCATGCTGCGCCAGTACGTGGAAGGAGCGAAGGGTGAAGGCGCCGTCTTCGCGCGCATGCGCGTGCACCGCATCGCGAGCGACGTGATGCTCGACCTTGGCTACTCATCGAAGCTCATCGCCGAGTGGCCGTTCTTCTGCATGCTGCGCGACGAGGGCCGCAAGGCGGCCACGGCGTTCCTCGACGCACATGGCAAGGATCTCGGCGTGCGCTCGACGTTCGATCTCGACACCGAGCTCGAAGGGATGTAAGCGATGCTCGGGCTCGGCGGGATTCTTCTGGGACTCGCGGTACTGGTGTGGCTTTCCTTCCGCGGCTGGAGCGTGCTCGTCCTGGCGCCGGCCGCGGCGCTGATCGCCGCACTGGCCGCGAGCGAGCCGCTGCTCGCCAACTGGACCATCACGTTCATGGGCGCGGCGGCGGGCTTCATCCTGTCGTTCTTCCCGCTGTTCCTGCTCGGCGCGGTGTTCGGCAAGCTCATGGAGGACTCGGGATCGGTCGCCGCCATCGCGCGCTGGATGACGGTGAAGCTCGGCGCGCAGCGCGCGATCCTCGCTGTCGTGCTGGCCGGTGCCATCGTGACCTACGGCGGAGTGAGCCTGTTCGTGGCGCTGTTCGTACTGGTGCCGATGGGCCAGGCGCTGTTCCGGGTCGCGAACATTCCCAACCGCCTGCTGCCGGCGGCGATCGCGCTGGGCACGATGACCTTCACCATGTCGGCGCTGCCCGGCACGCCGGCGATCCAGAACGCGATTCCCATGCCGTTCTTCGGGACGACGCCGTTCGCCGCGCCAGGGCTCGGCATCATCGCGTCCGCCGTGATGCTCGGCATCGGGTTGTGGTGGCTCGCGCAGGCCGAGGGCAGGGCGCGCGTTGCCGGCGAGGGCTTCGGCGCGGCCGCAGCCGGCCGCGTCGACGATCCGGAGATTCGCGAGCGCGCGGCGCTCGCGAGCGGCTTCGACACCGCCGAAGTGCCCAAGGGGCCCGCGAGCGTCGCCGAGCCGCCGGTCCTCGTGGCCGCGCTGCCGCTCGTGATCGTGGTCGGCGTCAACCTGGTCGCGTCGCTCTTGATCATGCCGCGCCTCGACCTGACATTCCTCGCGACCGAGCGCTGGGGCGGCGCGAGTGTCGCGTCGGTGACCGGCGTGTGGTCGGTGCTCGTCGCGCTCACGTTCGCTATCGTCGTGCTCGTCGCCTTGAATCGCTCGCGGCTCGCCTCGCTGCGCGAAAGTGTCGATACCGGCGCGGCGGCATCGGTGTTGCCGGTAGTGAGTGTCGCAAGCCTGGTCGGCTTTGGCGCGGTGGTGGCGGCGATGCCCGCTTTCGCGGCGGTGCGCGACTGGGTGCTGTCCATCGGCGGCGGTCCGCTCGTCTCGCTGGCGGTGGCGACCAACATCCTCGCAGCACTCACCGGCTCCGCCTCGGGCGGTCTGACCATCGCGCTCGAAGCGCTCGGGGGGCCGTTCATGAAGCTCGCGGCGGATCTGGCGATCGATCCGGGGCTGCTGCACCGGGTGGCGGTGATCGCCGCCGGCACGCTCGACAGCCTGCCGCACAACGGCGCGGTGGTTACGCTGCTGACCGTGTGCGGATGCACGCACAAGGAGAGCTACATGGACATCGTGATGGTGGCGGTGGTGAGCGCGATCGTCGCGCTGATCGCGGTGATCGTGCTGGGGACGGTTTTCGGGTCGTTCTGACAGCTGCGCAATGCTCCATTGCTTCGGCCCAGCGTCGACTATGCACGTCTTGACCTGACGAGTCGGGAGGTATAAACTTAGCCCGCAAGACTTAGTTCGATGACCATGACCACCGTCAACATTCATGAAGCCAAGACGCAGCTTTCCAGGCTCGTCGAGCAGGCAGCCAAGGGCGAGAGCTTCGTAATCGCCAAGGCGGGCAAGCCCCTGGTCAAAGTCGTGGCGTTGGACGCCCCCGCGGAGCCTCGCCGGTTGGGGTTCCTCGCGGGCGAGATCGCCGTGCCCGACGATTTCGATCGCATGGGCGCGGCCGAGATCGCCACCCTCTTCGGCAGGCAGCGGTGAAGCTGCTGCTGGACACGCAACTGCTGCTCTGGGCGGCGGGCGAGCCGCGGCGGCTCTCGGCGGCGGCGCGGAAGCAGTTGGACAATCCGCGCAACGAGTTGTTGTTCAGCGCGGCCAGCCTCTGGGAGATCGCGATCAAGCGCACGCTCGGGCGCGAGGACTTCCGGGTCGAGCCGCGACTGCTGCGGCGCGGATTGCTGGACAACGGGTATGTCGAGCTGGCGGTCACCAGCGAGCATGCGGTCGGCATCGACACGCTGCCTCCGCTGCACAAGGATCCCTTCGATCGCTTGCTGCTTGCGCAGGCCCTGATCGAGGGGATTACGCTCCTTACCGGCGATGCGCAGCTCGCCCGCTACCCCGGGCCGGTGCGCAAGGTTTGAGGCGGATCCACGAGGGTCGCAGCGTCCAAGGCAACGGGCCCGAGCCGGAAGGACGTCAATCTGCTTGCGACAAACAGATTCCTCGCTGCGCTCGGAATGACACAACTTCGACGAACCGCTCGAGTAGGCGCGTGGACGCCTCCTCGATGAAGAGCGTCAGCGGTGATCGGGCACCAAACGTTAGGCCCGGCGCTCGAAGGCGAGCTTGAGGCCCAGGCCGACGAGCACTGCCCCGCTCGCGCGGTATAGCCACACCAGCGCGCGCGGCCGCGACCGCAGCCAGCCCGAGAGCATGCCGGCTCCGAGGCCCACCGGGCCCTTGACGAGGAACGTCAACGCCGCGAACGCGAGACCCAGCGCGAAGATCGACAACGTCGGATGCGCGGCGCCCGGCGCCACGAACTGGGGCAGGAACGCGAAGTAGAACACCGCGATCTTCGGATTGGAGAGGTTCGACAGCGCGCCGTCGAGGAACAGCCGCGAGAGCGATCGGGGTGCGCCGCCGGTGACCGCAAGCTCCGCCGATCGCGTGCGCAGCAGCTGCACGCCGAGGTACACGAGGTAGGCCGCGCCGGCAAGCTTCAGCGCGAGGAACAGCGTTTCCGACGCGCGGAGCAGCACGCCCAGGCCGAGTGTGGCGAGGATCGTGTGTCCCACGAGGCCGACACTGACGCCGGCCGCGGTCGCCACGCCCGCGCCGGGCCCTTGGGCGATCGAGCGCGACATCACGAGAATCATGTCCTGGCCCGGCGTCACGATGAGCACGAGCGAGGCGACGGTGAACACGAGCCAGGCAACTTCGATCATGGGAGGTTTCCGGGAGATCTTGCATCCGCGAGCGAGCGGACGTTGTACCCGAAGGAGCGGCGAAAGGGAAGCCTGCCGTCGCGGCTCCCGCGATCCACGGAGCCGCGTCAGGCGCCCGCCTTCGCCCGTTTCGCCTGCAGCCGTTGCGCCGTCTTCTCGACGCCGACGATGAACCGGTCGTGCTTGCCGCGCGCGACTTCCTCGACCGCGTCGCGCGCGGTGAAAGCGAAGGACACCGCGTTGCCGTTCACCGCGGCGAGCGTGACCGTGATCTCCACCCACATCCCGAGCAGCGTGGCGCCCACGTGGTCGAGCTCGACCCGGGTGCCGACCGAGTCGCGGCCGGGCTCGATGTGGCGCAGCAGGAGATCGCGGCACGCCATCTCGACGTCGTACAGCAGGTTCGGCGTGGCGTAGACGCGGCAGTCCTCGCCCATGAAGCTGATGGTGCGGCCGCGGTCGATGTCGTGGCGGACGGTTGCGGTGAGGCCGGGTTGAAGGGGGGCGGTCATTGGATAGGTCTCCTCGTTGGCGGCACGCGCGGTTATCGGCGGCTGCGCAGCGCGGCCGCGTACAGCCGTGCCTCGACATACCGCACGAGCGCGCTGGTCGCGCGCGCGCAGTTGCGGAATATGCACACACCTTGATCCATCAGGCGCGCGCTGAACGCATCATAGAGCCGCCCGGCGTCGACGACGCCGATCACGGGCTTCGCGTTGCGCGCGACCATGGGCGGCATCAGGTGCACGGTGCTCTTCGGGTCACTGAGGTCGAACCCGGGCCGCAGCTTGCTCGTTTCCAGCGCTCGCACTGCCGGCGCGGTGGCGTCGAGCGCGACCACGACGGCGTCGACGTTCGGGTCGGCGAGGAACGCCTCGGCAACGTCGACATGCGCCTCGTCGTCCGCGCCGGGGTTGATGTCGATCGGGTTGTTCACCTCGACCAGCGCGTCGAGCTTCTTCGCGGCGAGAATCGCGCGCACGCGCTCGACCGTCGCCGGCGCGAGCGCGCCCATCTGCATGGCGAAGCTGCCGGCGTCGATCGCATCAGCCATGCTCACGGCTTCGAACCCGGCGCCGCTGATCGCGCCCAGGCGCGCGCCGCCGATCGTCTTGCCGTGCAGCGCCCCGGCGATATAGAAAAGATCGTCGAACGCGCTGACATCGTCGGCGACGATCGCGCCGGCGTGCCGCATCACCGACGAGAACACGTCGTAGTCGCCGGCCAACGACGCCGTGTGTCCGTACGCGCTGCCTACGCCGGGCGCGGTGCGGCCGGCCTTGTAGACGACCACGTCCTTGCCGTTGCACACGGCCTGCCGGACGGCGCGCGCGAAGTCGAGCCCGTCGCCGTCGCGGAAGCCCTCGACGTAGACGCCGATCGTCGCGATCTCGGGCCGCTGCCCGAACCACGCCAGGAAGTCGCCGTGCGTGAGGTCGGTCTGGTTGCCGACCGCCAGCATGTAGCGCGGGTCGAGCCACGGATTCTGCGACAGCCGCGTGATCATGAAGGCGCCGCTTTGCGAGATCATCGCGGCATCGCGCTCGGCCTTCTTCTGCGGTTTGGGCAACCGCTCGAGCGGGATGAACCACGAGTCGTAGCCGCCCGGGTGCGAGACCACGCCCAGGCAGTTGGCGCCGAGGAACACCGGGCCGCCTCCCGGCTTGCCGTGCGCGGCGTTGATCCGCGCCGCCATTGCCGCCGCCGGCTCGCGGCTTTTCGCCGTCTCGCCCAGTCCGCCCGGAATCAGCATCACCGCCTCGACCTTGCCGGTCGCGACGATCTCGTCGACGAGCGCGTACACCGCGTCCGCGCTCACCGCCACGATCAGAAGATCGAGCTTGTGAGGCAGCGCCGAAAGCCCTTCCACGCAGCGCACGCCGTCGATCTCCGTTTCCCCCGGCTTGAGGATCGTGATCCGCTCCTTCGGGTAACCGCTGCCGACCAAGTTGCGCAGGATGATCCGGCCGAAGTTCATCCCGGTGCCCGACACGCCGACGATGCCGAGTGACGCCGGATGCAGCAGCTTGTCGATCTTCGCGAGTGGGCGCGACAGCCGCGCGGCGATGGGCACGCCGACTTCGCAGCGTACCGACGTTGCCGCGAGCCCGGCGCCGGCGCGCGCGATCTCCATCTCCAGGACCTCCAGCGTCCCTGCGGGCTCGGCCGTGAGCCGGTGCGCGAGAT
>JADLEZ010000112.1 GCA_020845855.1 Burkholderiales bacterium | reverse complement strand
GCGTCCACACGGCCTGCCCGATGATCATGATGTTCGGTCGCATCACGCAGGCGTCGAGCGCGGTCAGGATCGCGGAGATCGGGTTCGAGTTCACGAAGTCCGACCACTGCGACGTGCCCGACAGCGTGCTCCTATTGCTGGCGGCGTAGGTGCCGTTGGCGAAGACGAGCGTGGCCGCTCGCTTCTCGCGGTCGAGCTCGATCAAGTTCGACACGAACTCAGCCGCTTTGCCGAGCGGAGCGTAGTTCGGCGGCGCGTTCTCGATGTCCTCGTTCGGCACGCTGTCGTCCAGAGCGTAGTCCACGCACGAGGCGGGGACTTCGACCGCGCTGAACTCGACCTGCGTGGGCGGCGAGCGGCGGCCGACCTTGGTGTCGGGAATGGTGAAGCCGTCGGCGAGCGTGTGCTTCAGGTACTTGAAGTCCTGCTTGCCGACCGGCACGCGCGGCAGCACGTTGTCGGCGATCATGTCCTTGTTGCGGTACATGATCGCGATGGCTGTCAGGTCCGGCTGGATCGGAAACGGTGCGGGAGCGCCCATGTTCGTGTGTCCTTGTGGTCAGGTGGTCAGGCGAGGGTCAACCCTGCCGAACCGAGGGGTTGATGAAGCACGCGAACAGGTCGCCGGACGCCGCCGCTTCGAGCGCGAAGCCGACGATGCCGTTGTTGGTGCCCGCCGCCGGAGCGGACACGACACCGGCACCAGCCGCGTCCGAGCAGATCGGCGCGCCGCGAGTGACCGAGCCGCCCGCGACGACTTCGTACACGCCCGACATGACGACATCGACCCGCTCGCCGGTGGCGGTCGTGATCGACTGCGCCGACACACCTACAATCACATCGGCGGCCGCGGCGCCCGGGATCACGGTCTGGTCGGCGGCACCGATCTTAACGAGCCGGTTCGGGCCGACCGATGCGCCGGCCAGGAACGGGTAGTACACAGGGTTGCGAATGCCGGACATGGTCGAAGGCTCCTACGTGGGATGAATGGGTCAGGCGAGCTTCACGCGGCCAGTGACGTGGGCGACAGCTTCCGCCACCGAGAACTCGCGGCCGAGCTTGGCGCGCTGCTCGACGATGAACGCCTGCGCCTGCTTGGTGATGTCCTCGGCGGTCTGGCCACTGACGTCGCCGGCGCCGTCGGTCGCTTGGTGCGAGAAGAGATTCGGGTCACGGGCCGGCGCCGCCTTGAGATCGGCCGAAACGGCGGTGAAGGTCGTCTCGTCCATCTCGAGGTAGGGCTTCGCCTTCTCGTCGGTGAACTCCCGACCGCTGGCGGTGAACAGCGCCTTGACGGCAGCGACGCGCTCGTCACGCTGCCGCGCGGCGAACTGCGCCTCGAGGGCATCGGCACGGGTCTTCTCGGTGGCTGTTGCGGCGTTCGCCGCGGTGATCTGCGCGTTGAGTTCGGCGACCGTGCGGTCGTACTCTTCCCTGCTGATCTGCTCGGGCATGGATAGCTCCGTGGCTGGAATGGAACGACGCCCCCCTTCGGAGACGGCGGTGAAGATGGTGGCCTTGGTCGTGTGGTCCGCGCCAAGCGAGACGAACGACACCTCGCGCACCCGGTTGTCGCGGAAGACGGTCACCGGCCCATCGATCTCGCGCCCGTTGAGGGCGACCTTGACTCCGGCCCGGACCTCCTCGATCCGGCCCGGCCAGATCCCCACGGAGAGCTGCCAGGGCAGCCCGCGGTCGGCCATGGAGGCGATCTTGGCGGCGTTACCGGCGAGGTCGGCGAAAAGCTTGCCGGTGATCTCGATGCGCTCGCCGACGGAGGCCGACTCTATGACGCCGACCTCGTCGAAGTGTCCGTACAGCGCTGCCGCCGGGGTGACGAGGGTGGTGCTGGCCAAGTCGAAGACGACCGAATCCAGGAACGGATGGTCAGTTACCACCCCGCCGCCGTAGGCGACACCCGAGAACTCGCGGACGGCGTCGGCAGCGGGCTTGCCGCGGAAAACCGCGGGGGCGGTGAAGGCTACCGGGGTAAGGCGCTGGTCCATGAGCCGCAACGGTAGCGACTCCGAACCAGCTTGTCCGGGGTGAAATATTGCACTGCCGGTGTGGGGTTTCTGACCGGACAGAAACGGTTTCTGCCCCGCCCCCCGTGGTCGACAATGGGCGGTATACTAGCCGCCTCCCCGGGAAACGTTTCGGACGTCGCGAGCGTAGGCGCGTAAAGCGCATAACCTCATCCCGGGGGTCCATACTCCTGGCGCGGTAGTGAAACGGCATCACGCGGGTCTCATAAGCCCGAATTGCGGGTTCAACTCCTGCCTGCGCAACCACACTTCATACTTCATGGTCTCGCTCTCCTGACCCACATCGTGTGAGTTGCAAGAAGCCGACGTTTCGCGCGAACGGCGACTACGTAGACGAATACTTCGTTGCCTATACGCTTTTCGAAACTCAGCAACGGCGTACCTGCTTTCTTGGCGAAGCCCGCGAGTTCCACCGCATCAAACTCCGATACGATCTCAGGGGCCCGCAGAAAGTCATACGGGGAGAGCGGTCGTTGCCCACGCAATACTTCAACGCGTTCGCCGTGTCCCTTGAGCGCATGGCGGATCCCAAAGCTGTCCAGCGCATGAGAAAACTTCACCAACACGAGTCCGGTGGCAGCAGCGATTCGGCTTGCGTTGCTCAAGGTACCGAGATGCAGAATCGCATGCTCCACCGCGTTCGTTGATGCGCGAGCGGCAAACTCGGATATGGCGATCGCCGCAGGTGGGTCGAGCCGGTAACGATCCTCCAGGGAGCGCTCGATCCTGGCCAGCGCCACCTCGCCATCATCCTTGCACCAGACCGGCGGCCACTTACGGGTCCCCGCGAACAGGAACGTCGCGCACAGATTCTTCAGCTTCTCGATGGCGCCCTTGAGCGCGTCGAGCACGCTGGCCACGCCGGCGAATCCTTGGTCTGGCTTTGCGTCCGGCCGCACCTGCTTCCCGTAGCCGCGGGCGATCGCCTGCGCCTCGGTGAGCGAGATCTGGGCGCAGCGACAATTGAAACCTGCCGGCGGGTGCCACACCTTCCAGATTGGATCGTCAACCGGCGCGATGTACCCATCCATCGCCAGGTGCGCCGGACGCACGCGGCTATCGTTGATCGCAGACCACATGAGATACGGCCGCCGGCCCTTGTTCGCCTCGATCGCGCGCCAGCGCCCCGAGGAGTACGCGGTCTGGATGTTGGTGCGCACGATCGTTTCCAGCCGAGCCGGCGACAGACCCCAGCCCTGATCGAGCGCCCAGCCCACCCACTGCTCGACCGTCTTCTCGCCGGAGAGGAACTGGTCGAAGGAATCGACCACGGCCTGAATCTGCTGCAGCCCCGCGAGTCCGGAGACGGTGGTTGCAGCGCGGCGCGCTTCGCCAGGCGCGCGTGCGTAGTACTCCTCGGGCAGCTCCACCCCGCGCGCGGCCGCCGCCGCGATCGCCCCCTCGAAGGGAAGCCCGAACGCGATGCGGAAGGCGCCGCCGGGGCCGGCGTCGAACTGCTTCATGCAAACAAGCGCACCGGAAGGATGCCCTGCAGGACGATGGTCCGCCCGCCGCTGGTCGCGATGGTGCAGGAGAGCAGGTAGTCGCAGGACGCGAGGCCTTGCCGCACGGACTGGATCACGACACCCGCGCTCTCGGTCGCCGCGCCGTTGATGACGTCGCCCGGCGACGCGTCTGTTCCGGCCAGAGTGGCGGCCGTCGTCACCTTGGTGCTGATCGTTTCTGCGCCGAGCTCCGCGGTGAAGTCGAAGTTGATGTTGACGACTTCGCTCGGGTGCTTGACTTCGAGAATCTTCGGCGTGTTCATTTTTCCACCCTGAAGCGACGCGACGCGACGACGGCGGCGCGCCCCTGATGCATTACGGTATCGCGGATCACCGGCGGGATGCTAGCGTCGTAGTTGTAGGCGAACGATTCAGCTCGCATGCGTGCGCGCGCTGCGATGGCGTACGCCCCGCGCTTGCCCGCGCTGTCGCTGCTGCGAGCACGAGCGCGAGCTGCCGCAGCGGCGTGTCGGATCGCGAGGTACGCCGCTGTGCTGCGCGTGCGCCCGCGTGCTGCGATGGCGGTGGTGCGGATCGCGGTGGCCGCGACACTCGCGCGCGTGCGTGCGCGTGCTGCAACCGTGACCGCCCGCAGCTTGCTGACGGCGCTCGACTCGCGCGCCTTTGTCCTGGCTGCGACTGCGGCGGCGGTCGTCTTCGTTGCGGTCGACGTGGTGCGCGCCCGGCCACGAGCTGCGACCGCAGTCGTCGCCATGTTCGGCTGCAACGGCACTGCCACCGACGCCGTGCGCGTCCGCATGCGAGCTGCGAGCGTCGATGCTGCCGTCTTCGCGATCGTGTCCGCGCCGCGTGCGCGCGTGCACCCTGCGGTTGCGGAAGCCTTGATCGGCTGTACGGTGTCAACGCTGCGAGCGCGCGGTCGAGCTGCGGCTGACGAGTCCTTGCGCGGCGCGACTGCATCGGCACTACGGGCGCGGTCGCGCGCTGCGACGCTGGCGGTCTTGGTCGCCGCTACGGTGTCGGCCGTACGCACCAGCCCGCGAACGGCAACCGTCGTCGTGACAACGCTCGACCCGTACTCCCACGCCCCTACGTCGTGCGTCGAACGGGTGAAGCCGCTGATGTCGACTGTGATGTTGGAGTCATTATTGCCCGCATCCTTGAGCACTGACGTGCTCTTGATCCGCAGGTCGTGCGTGCCGCTGCTGATGTTCTCGAAGCCCGACCCGGTTGACGTGTCGTAGGTCGTCGTGCTCCACCCGGTGTTGTTGCTGCCAGCGCTCGTATAGCAGTTGGTCTTGTTCGTTGTGCCATTAGGCGCATTTGCCTTTGTAGTGCCGAACACCGCGACGTTGATCAGCGTGATCGTCCGATAGTTGTTGTTAAACGCCTCAGTTAGCGTCCCATTGACCGCAACGATGGTGCAGTTACGCAACGTGCCATTGCTGTTGTCAAAGCGCACGATACCGTTGCTGCCGCTCGCTGCCCGGTTCACGATGAGGCAGTTGTGTGCCTCGCCATTAATCTCGAATGTTTGCCTATTGCTGTTGCTATTGGAAGACGTCTCTATGATGCACTGCTCGACGAATCCGCCCGATCCTGTCACCGCCAGCGCGCGATACGAATCACTGTTCGTGGTGTGAAATTGCAGGCGCGAAATGTGGACGTTCTGCTCTGTCACATAAACGAGATGTGTGTAGGACGGCGACCCGCTGATGAGTACGCCGTTCGCGCTGTTTGCGCGTAGCGCATTCGTGCGCACGTTCGCGTTGTCGACGAAGCTCGCGCCTGCGGTTGCGGTAAGCTCCTTGTACCGCGTCGCGTCCGTAGTGCCGCCGCTGATCGTCAGCAAAATCGACGTTGAGCCGCTGAGGCTGTTGAGCACTTCGCCGCGCCACACCTGATCAGCGGTGACGAGGTTCGCCGGGGCCGCGTCCTCCCACGATTGCAGCGTCGTGTAGTCGCCGCCAGTGCCGATTGTCTTGGTGACTATGCTTGGCACGAGTTACACCATCGCGGGTTTCTGCTTGACCATGCGCAACGCTTCCTGTCGCGTCATCGTGATGATGGCAACCGGGCGCGATCCGGTGAAGTCGAAGTCACTCGGCGTCGGCGCTTCGGTGAAATCCAGATACCACTCGCGGCGGCGAAAGCGCCTATCGGTGCGCGTCGCCTGCGACAAGAAAGCATCGACCGTCGATTGCAGGACGCGCACGCTAACGATGCGCCAATCGGGATTGACTAGCTCGGCCTGCGACCACGCCCACCCATCGGGCTGCGCGCAGAGCACGTCGCCGCGCTTGCTGTCATCCTCGCGGTCGCTGCGATCCACGATGCGGACGAGAAACTCCATTCAGTAGCCCCATCGCGCGATCAGATCATCACCACCCTCGCGCACCCACGCCTGCGCGACCTGATCGGTCCACACGATGCGATGGTTGCTGTGCTTCGCGTTCCATGTTTTCGTCATGCCTGGTAGTTCGTCGAACGCACCATCGAGGTAGGGCACGCCGAGATAACTAGCAATCGCGCGCATGGTTAAGTCGCTGGCGATCAAGTCCTCGAAGCGGACGACCAGCGTGCTTTCGTGCCGCAGCCACGGCTCATAAGCTGCCATCGCGTCGATGAGCGACGGTCCGTCGTCGAAGCTGCGCAGCGCGGACAGGAACGTGCCCGGAGTAACCGGCCGATGCGTGAAGCGCAGCCACGACACGATCACGTCGCGCGGGTCGCGCTCGATGAAGACGTGGTGCGTTGCGTCTTGTGGAATCCCCTCGGCGTAGGTCAGGTGGTTGACGCCACTCGGCACACCGAGCAGCTCGCACGCCTTCCACAGTGCGTGATTACCCGACTTCGGGAAGCCGTTGCAGACGAGCTTCACGGCCTGACATGCCCTTGCACCGTCAGGAAGTAGTCGATCTCGGGCGTCACGCCCCACGGCACCGGCTCGCCGTTGTAGCCGTAGCCGCCCGGCCCGTGCGTCAGCACCAACCCGCGCGCCTTGTATTGCTTCGCGCCAGCGTCGTACTTCGCTTGATCGAGCACCGGGTCAGCCGGCAGCGCGAGTGAGGCAACGTGCAGCCCTTCCTCCGCGCTGCTGAACACGAGCCGACCCTGACCTATGGCGACGCTGCTGTTGTACGAGGTCAGGCCGAGCGGCTTCGGCACGCCCTTGATCGGCCCCTGCGGGTTCTCGACGTAATTGATGTAGCGCCCATCGGGCGCGAACAGCAGTGGGTAGCCATAATAGATGTTGCTCCACGTTGCCACCGCGATCGCGCCGCGCGGACCGAAGGTGCCGTCGCTCACTGCAATGTGCATGTAGCGCGCATTGTTGTTGATCCAGTAGTTCATCCCGGAGCCCGGCGTCGCCGGTCCCGCGACGAGCGTGTCGATTCCCGTCGCCCATTCGATCTTGCGGATCGACTTCGTCAGCACGCTGGCGTAGTACAGGTGGCCGTCGAGGAAGTCCAACCCCTCGGGCTGCGTCGTCGGGATCGTGCGCAGCAGCGCCGCCGTGTCCATGTCGAACACGCACAATCGATTGTGCTTGCGGTCGCTGACCACCAGCTCGCGCGTTCCGGGGATCGCGATGATCGCCCACGGCTCGCTCAACGTGCCGGGCGGGATGAACTCAGTGACGACGGGCGGCGTGGCGTGCGACGTTGCGCTGAATTGCAGCTTGACGACGCGATGATGAAACGTATCACTGATCCAAGCGACCGGCCCCGCACCAAGGTGCGGCTTCAGGTTGCGTTCAGTAGGGATGGGCGCAGCGCTCTCGTCAATGAGCAGTGACCGCTCATCCCACGCCATACCCCACGGCTGCGCGAAGCCCCAACGCGACTGCGGAATCGCTGACCAGTCGCCGACCAGTTCGAGTGTATTCGGGTCGCGCCGGTACGACGCTATGTTCTTGTGTCGCCAACCCGCGAGCGTGACGATGGTGCCGTCCTTGCTCACCTTCGAGAACCGCCAAGACTCAATGAAGTAGATGTTGCCGATTGGACCCGTACTCGCTGGTGCAGCCTTGCCAATTCCCATGAACGCGGGCGAGATACACGAGCCGACACCACGCGGCCCATCGAGCATCGGCAGCATCGGCGTGCCCTGCTCGAAATCGTAGTAGAAGTAGTTCTGGCGGTTCGCCGCTGTCCACACGCCCTCTTTCGTCACTAGCGGTCGCGTGCCATCGCCGGGGCGTGCGGGAACCAGCGACGTGAAGATCAGATTGTGTCGCGCCGGGATCGTCTCGAATGATGGGTACTCGCGCGCCGGGTACGGCACCCGCGTCGGCTCGTGCTTTGCAGCCACATAGGCATATTGGTAGACCGGCGGGTCGGTGAACTCTAACGTGTGACTTCCGGTCGTCACCGGCAACTTTGTCGGCGGTTGAGCGAGCGCGCTCTTGAGCACGTACACTGGATAATCGATCACGGTCCACGAGTCGTCGAGTCCGATCACGCTGGCGAAGTACCAGCCCTCAGGCACACTGGACAGGTCCGGTATGAACGTCACGCCGGTATTGGTCGGAACCACGCCCTTCGTCGCCACCAGTTGCCCGTCGAACGTGAGTGTGAGTGTCGCTGTGACGCCGAACTGCACAGCGACGCCGCCCGCGATAAAGTCGTTGGTGAATGCGACGACATTGGGGTTGGTGGGCGTGATGATGACCGCCTTCTGGTCGCGCTCGTAGCGGCTGGGGTAGTCCATCCAGCCACGAATCACCAGAGCTTTGCGCATGTTCACCGGCTTGGACGTGACGACCGATGATGGCGGCGGTGGCGGTGGCGGCGGAGCCTCGTCGATCAGCTCGACGACTTGCGGCGAGGTGCCGCGATAGATGCGCACGGTCACGGCAACCCCTGCGCGTCATCGAGGTCCGCTTGCCCGTCAACGCTGGCAGCGTCAGCTTGCACGCGCGCCTGCGCGCGCTGCACGACCTTGTCGCGATACGCCTTGAACTGCGCGATGACGGCGTTCGCGTCGTTCAGCGCTTGCGTCAGTTGCGCGACCGTGGCGGATTGATCCTCCGGCGGATCGCCGTCGTGCAGCTCGGGGCGTGCCTCTCCGGCAGCCGAGTTGTAAAACACCTTCATGGCATTGCCCCTTCTTACAGCGCGATCGT
>JADLEZ010000111.1 GCA_020845855.1 Burkholderiales bacterium | reverse complement strand
GTGCGGCGGCCGGGCGCCTTGGGGTCGGCCCAGGTGTACGCCATGCTGACACCCTCGATCGGCTTCTGAGCGATGCCGTTGACCATGACCGGCTCGGGCAGCCCGGCCGCCTCGAGGATCGTCGGCACGATGTCGATGACGTGGTGGAACTGGTGGCGGATGCCGCCCTTGTCCTTGATCTTCGCGGGCCACGCCATCGCCATGCCGTTGCGCGTGCCGCCGAAGTGCGATGCCACTTCCTTGGTGTACTGGTAGGGCGTGTCCCAGGCCACCGCCCAGGGCACCGCGTAGTGCGGATAGGTCTGGTCCGTGCCCCAGGCGTCGTAGAACTTCATGTTGAGCTCGACCGGCGGATGCACGCCGTTCGCGACCGCGTACTCGCTGAACTCGCCGTGTAGCGTGCCCTCGGGACTCGAGCCATTGTCGCCGCTGATGTAGATGATGAGCGTGTCGTCGAGCTTGCCGGCGTCCTGCACCGCCTGGATCACGCGGCCGATCTCGTGATCGGCGTAGGCGAGGTAGGCTGCGTAGACGTTGGCCTGGCGGATGTAGAGCCGCTTCGCCTCCGCGGAGAGCGTGTCCCACTGCGCGAGACTCGCGGGCCAGTCGGTGAGCTTCGCGTTCTGCGGGACGATGCCGAGCTTCTTCTGGTTGGCAAAGATGCGGTCGCGCAGCTTGTTCCAGCCTTCGTCGAAGAGATTCATCTTGGCGATCCGGTCGACCCACTCCTTGGTCGGGTGGTGCGGCGCGTGCGTGGCGCCGGGCGCGTAATAGATCATGAACGGACGGTCGGGTTGGACCTCGCTCATCATCTTGACGCGCTGGATCGCCTCGTCGGCCATGGCGGTGATGAGATTCCAGCCGGGCTTGCCGACATACGGCTCGATGGGTGTCGTGTTGCGGAACAGGTTGCCCGGCTGCCACTGGCTCGCGTCGTCGCCGAGGAAGCCGTAGTAGTAATCGAAGCCCTTGACCGCGCCGGTCGGCCAGTTGTGGAACGGCCCGGCCTGGCTCCCCTCCCACTGCGGCACGTTGTGGTCCTTGCCGAACCACGAGGTGTCGTATCCCTGCAGACGCAGGATCTCGCCGATCGCGACCGCATCGCGCGGGATCACACTGTTGTAGCCGGGGTAGCCGGTGGCCTGGTCGACCACGACGCCGGTCGCCACCGAGTGGTGGTTGCGCCCGGTCAGGAGCGCGGCGCGCGTCGGCGAGCAGAGCGCTGTCGTGTGGAAGCGGGTGTAACGCAGTCCCATCTGGGCGACCCGGTCCAGCGCCGGCGTCGGGATCACGCCGCCGAACGTGGAGGGCGCCGAGAAGCCGACGTCGTCGGTCATGATCAGCAGCACGTTGGGCGCGCCCTTGGGCGGCACGGTGATCGGCGGCCAGTACGGCTTCGACTGCGCAGCGTTGGGGCTGATCTGACCGCGGAAAGGCTGCGGCGGGCTCGGCAGGTACCGGCCGTCGATGGTGGTCGTCGCGCCAGGCGCGCCGGGAGGCAAGGTCTGCGTCTGTGCGATCGGCGCGATGGCGACGAGAACGCAGCTCGTCATCACCGAAAGCGAGGCGGCAAGGGTGCGGTGTCTCATGAACGTCTCCGGGGTTGAGCCAATGTCTGTTGGAGTTGGTCGCGGGGCATCGCCGCTACCTCGCCACGCGTGCGATCGTGTCCAGCAACGTCGTGCCGGCAAACGGCTTTGGCAGGTATGCAGCCGCGCCGCATCGTGAGGCTTCGCTGCGCATCGCCGCCGAGTCGTGCGCGGTGATGAGGATGACGGGGACTGCGGCGCCGCGCAGTCGCAGCTCGGGCACGAGCTCGAGCCCCGACATCGAGGGCAGCCGGACGTCGCTGACGATGCAGCACGTAAGCGCGGGGATGTCCGCCGCGAGCAGGGTCTCGGCCGACGCGTAAACGGTCGTCTCGAATCCGGCGGCGGTGAGCAGGCTCGCAATCGCTTCGCGCATGCCTTCGTCGTCCTCGATCACGACGATCGTTCCTCCGCCCACCGCCATCGCCGTTTCCCTGGAAGCGTGATCCCTCGTGCCGCGATCGTGCTACGACGGGTTGGCGGGCGTAATTGGCCCAAGGTGCGGCGGCGCTGCACCAAAGGACAGGGTGGCGACGTGCGCCCGATCAGTCTTGGGAAGCGCCGTGCTCGCCGGCCATTCGGCCGAGCTCGGCCGCGGACGTGACGCCCAGCTTCTCCATCAACTGCGCGCGATAAGCCTTCACGGTGCGCAGGCCGATGCCGAGCTCGTCGGCGATCTGCTGGTTGCGGCGCCCCGCGACGATACGATCGAACACTTCGCGCTCGCGTCCGGTGAGGGCGGCGAGGCGGGCGTCGCGCTGCTGCGCGGTATCGCGCGCGGCGCGTGCCGCGGTGTCGCGCGTGAGCGCGCGGCCGAGCGCCTCGAGCAGCGTGTCGCGCGCCACGGGCTTTTCCAGGAAATCCACGGCGCCGGCCTTCATGGCGCGCACGCTGGTCGGAACATCGGCGTGTCCCGTCAGGAAGATCACCGGCAGGTCGAGCCCGCGTCCTTGCAGCGCCGATTGCAACTCGAGGCCGGACGGGCCGGGAAGCCTCACGTCGAGCAGCAGGCAACCGGGACGATCGCGCACCGGCTGCAGTAGGAACTCGCCCGTCGACCCGTAACCCTGCGCCTCGAAGCCCGCGGCGCGCAGGAGGTCGAGAAGCGACAGCCGCAGCGACTCGTCGTCGTCGACGACGTGGATGAGCGGACGCGTCATGCGGCCCCCGCTTGCGCGACCGGCGTGTCGCGCAACAGCGGCAGCTCGACCTGGAAGCTCGCCCCCTCGTGGGCATTGTTGGCCGCGGCGATGCGGCCGCCGTGCGCCTCGACGATGGTGCGGGCGATCGACAGCCCCAGGCCCATGCCGGCCGGCTTGGTGCTGTAGAACGAATCGAAGAGCCTCGGCATGGCGTCGGGCGCGATGCCCTTGCCGCGATCGCTCACCGTGACCCGCGCATGCTCACCGCCGGCCTCGGCGGTGACCGTCACGATGCGCCGTTCGGGCTCGACCTCGGCCACCGCGTCCATCGCGTTCAGCACCAGGTTGATCAACACCTGCTGGATCTGCGTCTGGTCGCCGAGTACGCGAGCAGGCCCGCGGCCGCCTCGCCATTGCAGCAGCACCCCCCGCCGCCGCGCCTCGGGGCTCATCAGCGTCACCACGTCGTCGATGGCCGCTTCCAGGTCGAAGGGGCGCTGCTCGGGTGCGTGGCGCGCGAGCAGCGAGCGCAGCCGCCGGATGACGTCGCTCGCCCGCACGCTGTCGCGGCGGATGCGCGTCACGATGCGGCGCAGGTCGTCGCGGGTGCCGGCGTCCGACTGCAGCAGCAGGTCGGCGGCGTCGGCGCTGGTCTGCACCGCGCCGAGCGGCTGGTTGATCTCGTGCGCGATCGACGCCGTCAGCTCGCCCGCGACGGCGAGGCGCGAGGCGTGCGCGAGTTCGACGCGCTGCTCCTGCGTCACGACCTCGGCCGCGCGCCGCCGCCGCCGCTCGATCAGCAACGCGGCGATGAGCGCCGCCTGGAGCAGGATGACCGCCGTCCCCAAGAGCGCGACCGCACGATACGTCTCCCAGAACGTGGGCTCGCGATAATGCACGACGGCGTCCGTCGGGATGGCGTCCTCGCTGATGCCGAAGCGCTTGACCTGCCGCCAGTCCAGGTGCAGCGCTACCGGTGCGTGCACGGGGCGCTCGAGCGAAGCTGGAGGAACACCCCGCAACAGACTTGCGACGAGCGTGCCAGCCTGCCGCCCGATGCCCTCGAAGCTGCCCATGCGGCCGCCGACGACACCGGTGCCGATGAAGGTGTCCAGCGGCCCGTAGACGGGCGCGCCGCTCGCTTGCGCAAGGCGGGCCGCCGCGTCGCGCGGCGTGGACAACGCGCCCGCGCCGTCGACGAAGTAGCCCACCGTGAAGACGACGGTTCGGGCGTCCGTCTTCGCCAGCCGCTCGACGAGCACGTCGGTCGCAAGCCCGGACCAGAACTCGAGGCGGCGCTCCCCGGCGAACGGCGGCGCCTCCTGGAGCAGCCGTGCCTCCCACTCGCGGTCCCGCGAGGACGCGCCGGTAACGACGACGAGCCGGTCGGCGCGGGGGTGCAAGCGCAGGGCCTCCGCAATCGTGCCCGCGAAATCGTACTCGACGGGCACGCCGAGCACGTCGGCGGCCGCGGGGTGCCGGCGCAGGATTGCGGGTGACACGTTGGCGTACACGACCGGGGCGGTCGGGAACAGCTCTCCGCGATGGGTTGCCTGGAACACGTAGGCGGCGTCGGAGAACACGACCAGGACCTCGGGCGGACGGCTCTCGTACTTGGCGCGCAGGTAAGCGATGACCGCGCGCTCGTGCGCCTCGCCACCGAACACCGGCGAGTCCAGAAACTCGTAAAAGACGTGAACGGGCGGGTCGGACCCGAGCGCTGCGCGCAGTCCCTGGTCCACCGCCGCGTTT
>JADLEZ010000110.1 GCA_020845855.1 Burkholderiales bacterium | reverse complement strand
GCTCGCTCGGGCGTCCGAAGCGGTAGCCCTGCATCGAATGCACGCCCGCCGCGCGCAGGAACAGTTGCTGCTCGGCGTTCTCGACGCCCTCGGCGGTCACCTTCATGCCGAGCCCGCGCCCGAGCCCCACCACCGCGTGAACGATGGCGGCGGCGTCCAGGGTGGTCTCGATGTTGTGGACGAAGCTGCGGTCGATCTTGAGCTTGTCGAACGGAAATTTGCGCAGATAGAGCAGGCTCGAATAGCCGGTGCCGAAATCGTCGAGCGCGAGCTTGATTCCGAGGCTCTTGATTCGCCGCATCGCGCTGGCGGCGCCTTCGACATTGCCGAGCAGCGTGCTCTCGGTGAGCTCCAGCTCCAGCCGCGCCGGATCGAAGCCGGTCTCTTCCAGGATGCGCTCGAGCGTCTCGACGAAATCGGTGCGGCGGAACTGGAGCGGCGACACGTTCACCGCGACTGTGAGGCCGGGCCAGTTGCAACCGTCGGTGCAGGCGCGACGCAGGACGAATTCGCCGAGCGGGATGATCAGCTCGCTCTGTTCGGCGAGCGGTATGAACTCCGACGGCGGCACCATGCCGCGGCGCGGATGCGGCCAGCGGCAGAGCGCCTCGACGCCGATCATGCGCTCGCCGTCGGGCGTCACCAGCGGCTGGTAGGCGACGGCGAGGCCGTCGCGCTTGATGGCGAGGCCGAGCTCGTGCTTGAGCTGCGTGCGCTGGGTGACGTCGGCGCTCATCGCCGCGTCGTACACGCAGGCGCGATTGCGCCCTTCGTTCTTCGCGCGATAGAGCGCGAGATCGGCGAAGCGCATGATATCGGCCACATGGTTGGCGCGCTGGTCGATGATCACGATGCCGATGCTGGCGCCGATCATCAGGGTGTGGCCGTCCACCACGTAGGGCGCGCTCAAGGTCGCAACGATGCGCTCGCCGATCTTCTCGAGCACCGCGCGCTCGACCGTGCCGCCCGTGAGCACCGCGAATTCATCGCCGCCGAGCCGCGCCACCAGGTCGTCGTCGCGCAGGATGCCGGTGAGGCGCTCCGCGACGGAGGCGATGAGCGCATCCCCGACGTGATGGCCCAGCGTGTCGTTCACGTCCTTGAAGTGATCGAGGTCGATCGACAGCAGCGCGGCGGGGGGCCCGCCTTCCTTCACGAGCGCGAGCTTTTGCTCCACGCAGTCGTTGAACATGGTGCGGTTGGGAAGCCCGGAGAGCGGGTCGTGCAGCGCCATGTGACGCAGCCGATCCTCGCCCGCCTCGATGGTCGCGCGGGTGCGCCGCATGTAGCGCAGCGCGATTCCCGCAAGCAGGATGAAGCCGCCGAGCGTCAAGCCGATGAAGGGCAGCACGTTGCGGACGATCTCGGCGCCCGGCCGCTTGGAGGTCCAGGCGAAGGTGCTCACCAGGACGCCCTTGGCGTCGCGCAGCTCGAGCCAATTGCTCTCCTCCGGCGCCGCCGCGTCGGCGAGCTGCTGCATCCCCGGCAAGTCGAGCCGGGAGGCGATGTGGCCGAGGAACGAGGGCTCGATCAGGCTCACCATCACGATGGCAGGGGAGGCGTTGGCGCCCACCCGCCGTTCCTGCTCGGGCGGCAGCAGAGCGGCGGCCACGATGGCGGGCTGGCCAAGGAATTTCTGGTAGCGCGCCGCGCTGTAGAGGGCGTGCCGCTCGATCTGGGCGATGCTGGCGTCGGCCTCGAGGGCCTGGCGCTCGGTGACCAAGCTGTCGAGCAGGGGAGCGAGGTCGCGCAGCGTCCGCGAGCCGGTCCAGTCCTCGGGCAGCACGGCGCGGCCTGCGAGCGTATGGACGAAGTCGCTCGAAGGCTCGACCAGCAGCACCAAGGTGTGCTCGAGCTGGTTCTTGAGCCGCAGGCCGATCTGCTGGTTGATCCAGGCCTCGTCGAGGTGGATCCACAGCCGCTCCAGGGAGTCCTTGGAGGAGCCGACGAATTCCATTTCGCTGAGGATCTGCGCCTTGCGGTCGGCAAGCGCATGCATGAACAGATGGCGTTCCTGCTGGCGCGCCACCACGTCGGCGCGGTTGGCCGACCAGACGACCGCCACCACGATGCAAAGGATCGCCATCGCCACGGTCAGCCAGATCGGCGGGGCGCCGCTTGCCCGCACTCGCTGCCACAGCGACTTCTGCCGCCTGTTCGATATGGACGCCCTGGACGTCACGCGCTTCCCCAGCCCGCGTAGTTGGGTCGCATCCTAGGTACAAATGCTTGTAAAATACTTGCCCACCGCCTCGGGGCAGCGGCCCCCGCGTGCATCATCCAGGCGTTTCCCGCGATGCCCTTAACACGCCGTAAACGGTTGTGGTGGGCGCGCTTTGGTCGCCTACGGCGAGTGTTCGCGCATCTCTGCGGGGCGACGTGCGCGGCGCGGCCCGAGGCGCTGCCGAGTGGACAAAGCGTTCCGCCCCACTAATCTGCGCCGCGCCCGGTTCGGGGCGCATCGTGGGCGGGGTTCGAGGGCGTCATGCAGCAAGAGGCGAAGGGCGGGGAGGTCATCACCGCGGCGATCCTGGTCATCGGGGACGAGATTCTCTCCGGCCGCACCAAGGATAAGAACATCGGCTATATCGCCGAGTACCTGACGAATATCGGGATCGACCTGCGCGAGGTGCGGGTCGTGCCCGACGTCGAGGAGGAGATCGTCGCGGCCGTCAACGCATTGCGAAGCCGCTATACGTATCTGTTCACGACCGGCGGCATTGGTCCGACGCATGACGACATCACCGCCGACTGCGTGGCCAAGGCCTTCGGCGTCGGCTTGCCGTATCATCCGGAGGCGATGGCGATCCTGAAGAAGCGCTGGCAGGGCGTCGAGCTCAACGAGGCGCGGCTACGGATGACGCGCGTGCCGGAGGGCGGCGCGCTCATCTACAACTCCGTCTCCGGCGCGCCGGGCTTCACCATCGGCAACGT
>JADLEZ010000109.1 GCA_020845855.1 Burkholderiales bacterium | reverse complement strand
TCGGCCGGATTGCCGATCGGCGTACAGCTCGGGGTGAAGCCGGCGCAGGAGCACGTGGCGCTCCAGCTTGCGGCGGCGCTCGAGCAGGCGAGGCCGTGGGCGCAGCGCGTTGCGCCGTTGCATGTCGGCGATGGTGCTTGAGGTGCCGCCCTTCAACCAACGCTGCGCGACTGCGCCGGAGCGACGATTGGCGTGATCGCGAGCAGCACGAGCAGGAGCACGTAGGCCATGCTCCAGCAGGCCGCCGCGGCGAGCAGCATGGCCCGGGTGTCGGCGACCGGGCCGGCGAACACGCGCAGCACGGTGGCCAGCGCCAGCAGCAGCGTTGCGTACACCGGCAGGCGGCTGGAGCCCGCCGGCAGGCGCGCGCGCAGCAAGCGGGTCATCGCCATGACGTTGAGCGTGAGCGTGCCGAGGCTGCCGACGGTGATGACGTGGATCGCCCCGGTGCGCGCGCCTGGCGGCGCGCCCGTGGCAAGGCCGGTGCCGAACGCGGCGAGGCCGAGCGCGAGCCAGGCGTAGCCGGCGGCAAGGCACACGAGGTCGGGCCGCCCGCGCAGCGCCCACAGGTGCCAGCGGATCATGCGCAGCACGGCAAGCAACGCGGCGAGGATCAGCGCGACGCCTGCCGCGCGGACAAAGGCTGCGTGCGCATCGCCGAGCGCCAGCGCGATGACGGAGATCGCCATGACCACGATCAGCGCGCCTTCGATGCGCGGCTGCACGCGCGCCGCGAGCACCCGGCCCTGGCGCTGCAACTGCCCGGCCACCGAGGGTGCGATCAGGCGCCCGCCCATGAACAGCAGGAGCATCGCGAACAGCGCGACGGCAACGTCGAGCACGCGCTCCAGCGCCGCCGCGCGCAGCGCCGACAGGATCGCGAACCCGACGGCACTGGCGCAGATGCCCATCAGCGTGAGCGGCAGCGACTGGTTGCGCCACTTCTTGGCGCTGGCCAGCAGCCGCGGCGCCAGCACGGCCGCGAGCGACGCGGGAAAGGCGATGTTGGCGGCGTGCGCAGCCGCCGAGCCCGGCCACCCCAGGAATGCCGCGCGCGCGAGCAGCCAGAGTCCGGCGAGGATCACGAGGCTCGCGCGGCGGCGCGGACCGAGCTGGTTTCCGGCTACCACCGCCAGCGCAAAGCCGAACAGCAGTTCGTGGGCATGGCCGGCGGGCGAGGCGAGCCCGGGGACCGCAGGGACCATGCCGAGCATCGACAGCACCGACGCCGGCACGACGACGATGGCGTAGGCCGTTGCGAGCGGAAAGAAGACCACGTTGCCGGCAACGCGATTGGAAGCGGCGTGGATTGCAGTACCCGTTGCGCCGTCGTGGTTGCGTCGAGCGGATGAGGTTGCGGTCACCCGGGCACCATACCATCACACAAGGAAGCGTTGCCGCTGTTCCCGCCGCCGGATGTCGGCGCTATCATGCGCCGCGAGCGTCGAGTCATCGCTCGCGCTCCCCGTATCGCGTATCATCTGTCATCGTCGCATCCTTGCCCGGCGTCCGATATGTCGGGGTGCGGCGCTTAAGCCTCGTAGCCTGTCATGCGTCCAGCGGAAACCTACAACGACAGCATCGTGCGGCTGTTCCTGCTCGCCGCCGCGGTATGGGGCATCGTGGGGATGGCGATCGGCGTATACGTCGCCGCCGAGATGGTATGGCCGTGGCTCAGCTTCGACGTGCCCTGGCTCACCTTCAGCCGCCTTCGCCCGAACCACACCTTCGGCGTGATCTTCGCGTTCGGCGGGTCGGCGCTCATGGGCACGTGCTACTACGTGGTCCAGCGCACGGGCCACACGCGGCTTGCGTTCACGGCGCTCGCCAACTTCACGTTCTGGGGCTGGCAGCTGGGCTGCATCCTGGCGATGGCGACGATGCCCTTCGGCATCACCCAAAGCAAGGAGTACGCCGAGCCCGAGTGGTTCATCGACATCGCGGTCGCGGTGGTGTGGGTGTCGTTCGGGACCGTGTTCCTCGCCACCATCGCGCGCCGCCGGATCCGCCACATCTACGTCGCCAACTGGTACTACGGCGCGTTCATCGCCGCGGTGGCGCTGCTGCACATCGTCAACAACATCGCGCTGCCGGTGTCGCTGACCAAGTCGTACCCCGTCTACTCGGGCGCGGTCGACGCGATGGTGCAGTGGTGGTACGGCCACAACGCGGTGGCGTTCTTCCTCACCGCCGGCTTTCTCGGGATGATGTACTACTTCGTCCCGCGCCAGGCGCAGCAGCCGCTGTGGAGCTACCGCTTCTCGATCGTCAACTTCTGGGCGCTCATCTCGGTTTACATGTGGGCGGGCCCGCACCATCTCATGTACACCGCCCTGCCCGACTGGGTGCAGTCCGTGGGCATGGCGTTCTCGCTCATTCTCCTCATGCCGAGCTGGGGCTCGGCGGCCAACGGCCTGCTGACGTTCAACGGGTCGTGGCATCTCTTGAAGACCGACCCAGCCGCCAAGTTCATGGTGCTCTCACTCGTGTTCTACGCGGGCTCCACGTTCGAAGGGTCGATGCTCGCGATCAAGACCGTGAACGCGCTTTCCCACTACACCGAGTGGACCGTCGCCCACGTACACTTCGGCGCGCTGGGATGGGTCGCCATGATCACCATCGGCTCGCTCTACGCGATGGCGCCGCGCGCGCTCGGGCGGCCGATGCACTCGCGCCAAGGGATGGAGCTGCATTTCTGGCTGCACACGGTCGGCGTGCTTATGTACATCGTCTCGATGTGGGTCGCCGGCGTCACCCAGGGCCTGATGTGGCGCGCGACCGGCCCCGACGGCTCGCTCACGCACGCGTTCATCGACGCCCTGATCGCCATCAAGGGCTTGTACTTCCTGCGCTTCTTCGCGGGCCTGCTGATCCTCGCCGGCATGGTGGTGATGGCGTGGAACCTCTGGCACACCGCCGCGGCGGCGCGCGCGCGCTTGATCAAGCCGATCCCGGTTCCGATCCCCGAGCCCGAGCCGCTCCAGGTTCCGGCGCCGCTCCCCGCTTAAGGCGCGACGATGGCCGGCGGCTACAAATACTTCGAGGCGGTCGAAAAGAACGCGGCGCTGCTCGGCGTGCTCACGCTGTTCGCGGTCACGCTGGGCGGACTCTCCGAGATCACGCCCCTGTTCGTCGAGGCGCACACGCTCGCGCCGCCGCCCGGCGTGAAACCGTACGACGCGCAACGCCTCGCGGGCCGGGACATCTACGTGCGCGAGGGTTGTTACCTGTGCCATTCGCAGATGATCCGGGCGCTGCGCGCGGAGACGCAGCGCTACGGTCCCCATTCCACCGCGGCCGAATCGGTCTACGACCGCCCCTTCCAGTGGGGCTCCAAGCGAACGGGCCCCGACCTCGCGCGCGTCGGCGGCAAGTATTCCGACGACTGGCAGCGCCTGCATCTCTTGAACCCGCAGGCGTTCGTGCCGGACTCGAACATGCCGGCCTACCCATGGCTCGCGAACGCGGCGGTGGACGGCAACGACGTCGCGGCGAGGATGCGCACGCTGCGCAAGCTCGGTGAGCCGTACACCGACGAAGACCTCGCGGGCGCGGCGAAAGCGGTCGCCGGCAAGAGCGAGCTCGACGTGCTGGTCGCCTACCTCCAGGGACTCGGTGTTTCGAAGGAGGGCGCGAAATGAGCCCGGTATGGGGACACCTCGCCGGGGTTACCACGCTGGTCTTGATGTTCCTGTTCCTGGCGATCTGGGTGTGGGCGTGGCTGCCCCGCCACAAGCGCAGCTTCGACGAGCTCGCGAAGCTTCCCATGGAGGACGTCGCGGAGGACGGCCCATGAGCGGTTTCTGGTCCGCATGGGTGATCGTGCTCATCCTCATCAACATCGGCGTCCCGCTGTTCCTCTTCCTGTGGGCGCAGCGGGTCGACATTCCGACGCAGCCGGACGGCACGACCGGCCACGTCTGGGCGCACGGAGCGCTGCGCGAAGGCGTGCGCCGCCTGCCGACCTGGTGGGTCGTCATCTCGGCCGTAGGGTTCGTCGCGGGGATCGGCTATCTCGTGCTCTATCCCGGCTTTGGCGCCTTCAAGGGCGTGCTCGGGTGGACGTCGCAGGGCGAGCTTGCGCAGACGCGCGAGATCAACCAGGCGCGCGAAGCCGCGTTGCGCGAGCGCGTGCGCGGCAAGCCGGTCGAGGCGATCGCCGCCGATCCGGAAGCGCTTCGCGTCGCGGAAGTCCTGTTCGTCGACAACTGCGCCGCGTGCCACGGCCGCGACGCGCAGGGCAACCGGGCGCTCGGCGCGCCGAACCTGACCGACGGCGACTGGCTGTACGGCGGCGACGGCAAGGCCATCCTCGCGAGCATCGTCGACGGCCGCGGCGGCACCATGCCGCCGTTCGGCGGCTCGCTCAGCGGCGCCGAGATTCTGGAGCTCGCGAACTACGTGGCGAGCCTCTCCGGCAAGCCGCACGATTCGCTACGCGCGCAGCTCGGCAAGCGGCTGTTCACCAATTGCGTGCCGTGCCACGGCGCCGACGGCAAGGGCAACACCGCGTTGGGTGCGCCCAACCTCACCGACGGCGTGTGGCTGTACGGCGGCACGATTGCGGAAATCTCCGAAACCATCCGCCTTGGCCGTCACGGCATGATGCCGGCGTGGGGCGCGCGCCTCGGCCAGGAGAATGCCACGCTCCTCGCCGCGTGGGTCTATGCGCAATCCCACCGCACCGGCCGATGACCTGACCAAGCCGCCGCCGGCGGGCGCGTTCCGGCAACCGGTGGTCTGGCTCGGCGCGGCGATTCTGGTCGCGACGATCGCCGGCTGCATCGCCACCATCGTCATTTCGCTGCGCTACGCCGACACGCCGGTCGAGTCCCCCCGCAGCGCTTTCAAGGTGCCGTTGCCGCATCCGGCGCCGCCGGAAGCCAAGTGAGCGGTTGCTGGCATTGCGGCGAGCCGTTGCCCGCGGATCCGCCGCAGGCCCGTGTCGGCGGTGTGGCGCATCCGGTGTGTTGCCACGGCTGCCGCGCGGTGGCCGAGTGGATCGCGGAGCTGGGGCTGGCCGACTACTACCGGTTGCGCAGCGCCTGCGCGGCCCCGGCGCCCGATCTCGCGGCCGCGCAAAAGGACGCCGAGCACTTCCTCCGCCCGGAGCTCGCGCGGCACGTGGTGCGCAGCGTCGCCGGGGGCCGCAGCGAGACGGTGGTGCTGATCGAGGGCTTGCGCTGCGCGGCCTGCGCGTGGCTCGTGGAGCGGACGCTGTACCGTCTCGCCGGGATCGCCGAGGTCGGCGTCAACGCGAGCGCGCAGCGCGCCCGCGTGGTGTACGACGGCAAAAAAGTGTCGATCGCGCAGATCGTGCAGGCGCTTGCCCGCGTCGGCTACTGGGCGCTGCCGCTGGATCGCGCCGCGATCGACGACACCCGCCAGCGGGAAGCGCGCGCCGCGCTGAAGCGGCTCGCGGTCGCTGCCTTCGGCGCCATGCAGGCGATGATGTACGCGACCGCGCTGTGGTTCGGCGCCTTCGACGACGCCGAGGCCGCCACCCGCGACGCGTTCCGCTGGCTTACGCTGCTCGCGGCCACCCCCGTGGTGTTCTATTCGGCCGCGCCGTTCTTCGCCGGGGCGCGGCGCCTCGTCGCCGCGCGCACGCTCGGCATGGACGTGCCGGTCGCGCTCGCGATCGCGCTCATTTACGCCGGTAGCGTGGTTGCGGTGATTACCCGCGGTCCCGAGGTGTACTTCGAGTCCGCGAGCATGTTCGTCTTCTTCCTCTGCGCGGGGCGCTACCTCGAGATGCGCGCGCGCCATCGCACCTGCGACCTGTCCGATGCGCTCGCGCGCGCGAGCCCGGCCTTCGCCGATCGCCTGCTGCCCGGCGGCGCGCTGCAGCGCGTGGGCGCGCTCGAGCTTGCGCCCGGTGACCGCATCGTCGTCGCCGACGGCGCGCGCGTGCCCGCCGACGGCACGCTCGAAAGCGGCGAATGTCGCGTCGACGAGTCGATGCTGAGCGGCGAATCGGCGCTCCTGACAAGGCGGGGCGGGGACACGCTGCTCGCGGGCAGTCTCGTGGCCGGCGCGCCGGCGGTCATGCGCGTGACGCGCGTCGGGACGGACACCGTCGTCGGCGGGATCGTGGCGCTGGCGGCGCGCGCGTCGACCCTGCGGCCGCGGCTCGCGCGCGCGAACGAACGCGTCGCGGCACGCTTCGCCGCCGGTGTGCTGCTGCTGGCCGCGATCACCGCGCTCGCATGGGCGATCGCCGACCCGGCACGCGCCTTCGCTGCCACCGTGGCCGTGCTCGTCGTGTCGTGCCCGTGCGCGTTCGCGCTCGCCGCACCGGCCGCCTTCACCCGCACGCTGGCCGTGCTCGCGTCTCGCGGCGTGCTGGTCGTGCGGCCGGATGCCCTGGAAGAGCTCGCCGCCGCGACCCACGCGGTGTTCGACAAGACCGGCACGCTGACCGAGCCGTCGATCACCCGCGAAGGGATATCGCCCGCGGCGGGCG